>JBDTTW010000069.1:0-10153 GCA_039930405.1 bacterium | reverse complement strand
CGTGTTTTCTTTTTAGCCCAATGCAGAACCGCGAGCGGTAGCGACCGGATGCTAAGGTCAACGCCCATAATGTAGAATCGAATCGATCCATCCACGTTTGCAGTAATGTGGTATTACACGTTGAGTGTAGCGTCCGGTCGCTACCGCTCGCGGTTACGCAAATTCCTATGAAAGCAAGTCCTGACGCAATCATTCAGCGCGAACAAGCAGAGTATCTTGATCGCCTGATCTCACAAACTGATCCGATCCTGTTAGAGATGGAAGCTTATGGCGCCGAACATCGCGTGCCCAGCGCTGATCGCGAAGTCGCGCGCTTCGTTGAAATCACCGCGCAAGCTATCAAGGCCCGACGCGCTTTGGAAATAGGAATGGCGATTGGTTACACGACCATTCATCTCGCGCGCGCTCTCGGCGAGGACGGGCTGGTCATTACCATCGATCCCAGTGAAGAGATGATCAAGGCAGCCGACGGCTATTTGGAACGTACTGGACTGCGCAATCGCGTGCGCATCGAACGGGGCAAGGCGCTGGAAGTCATTCCGCGTTTGCGAGACACATTTGATCTCGTCTTTATCGATGCGATGAAAGATGAATACGCCGGCTATCTCGAATTGGCGCTGCCAAAGATGCGAACTGGCGGCGTTGTGATCGTCGACAACTTGTTGTGGGGTGGAAAAGTCGCGACCGATCCAGATTCCGAAGATCGCGATACGGGAGCGCTGCAAAAATTCAACGAGAACTTCATTCAGAATCCGCGGTTGAAGTCGCTGGTACTCTCGGTCGGCGATGGTCTGGGGTATGCAGTCAAAATTAATTGACTTTGATAAATGATTCGGAGCGACAGCCAAACAACGCGGGCCGAAGCCGCGCGGATCATAGCGAACGGCGGTCTCATCGCTTTTCGCACCGATACTTTTTATGGCGTGGGCGCTGACCCCCTAAACGCTGCAGCGGTCGCGAAGATACGCGAGTTGAAGGGCCGGGAAGAGAACAAACCAATACTGCTATTGATTTCGGACATGGACCAGTTGGAGCGTTTCGTTGGCGACCAATCCGGAATCTTTGGACTTGTTGCTATCGGACATTGGCCCGCACCACTGACACTGATCGGCTCTGCTCGTTCTGAACTACCAAGTGAATTAACGGCCGGAACCAACACTATTGGTGTGCGCCTGCCGGCTGATGAAAATGTTCGCGCTTTGGTGCGCGCTTGTGGCGGGGCACTAACTGCGACCAGCGCAAATGTCTCCGGCGCAGCGCCGGCGACCACGGCCAAAGAAGTAGCAGATTGTTTTCCCACAGGAATCGATTTGATAATCGATGGCGGCGCGGTCACGGCCACTGAGCCATCAACGGTGTTGGATCTGAGTAGCGCCGAGCCGCGCCTGGTGCGCGAGGGTGCAATTTCACGAGCCGCGCTGCGAGATCTTTTCAAATAGGACGACAGACACCAAACCTTCGCAAACAGTTTTTCGGATTAATCTTCATATTTTACTCAGCAATACTGTTAGCTGAAAGTTGCATCCAACTTTGTCACGCAACGTAATAGCGATCAAAGTCACATCCACGTCCTGGCGATCAAAATCAAGGAGTAACCTACGATGGCCCTGTTTCGCATCAAGGTGAACGGCACCGAACATCGAATCAACGTCGCGCCGGACACGCCGCTGTTGTGGGTGCTGAGAGATTCGCTGGGCCTGACCGGCACTAAGTATGGTTGCGGAGTTGGAGTGTGCGGCGCCTGCACCATTCATGATGGAAAAGAAGCGTTGCGGTCGTGCCAACTGCCGATCGCCGACGCCAGTGGCAAATCATTCGTCACGATCGAGGGCTTATCTGCAACCGGAAATCATCCCTGCCAGCGAGCCTGGCTGGAAGAAGATGTTTCGCAGTGTGGCTATTGCCAGGCCGGTATGATCATGACCGCGGCGGCGCTGCTGCAGAAGAAACCCAATGCCAGTGATGCGGAAATAGATGACGCAATGTCGGATTCGGTATGCCGATGCGGTACCTACCTGCGCATGCGACGAGCAATTCATCGGGCAGCAAGCGAGGCGAGAAAATTATGAAACTAAATCGCCGACAGTTTGTTCAAAGCACTGCCGTTGCTGGCGCTGGCTTGGTGATCGCTTTCCGCTTTCCTGAAGTCCTGTCAAATACTGAGCCGGCAGTCTTCGGCCCCAACGCTTACATCCGCATCAGTTCAGACAACGTGGTCACGCTTTCAATCACGCGTTCCGAGATGGGCCAGGGCGTGCGCACGAATCTGCCGGCAACACTTGCCGAAGAATTGGAAGTCGAACTGAGCAAAGTGAAACTGGACCAGGCGATGCCCGGCGTCCGCTTTAAGGGCATTCGTTTGCGCACCAGTGGCAGCGGCAGCAGTTCCGGAACATTCATGGCGCTGCGCCGGGCGGGAGCAACAGCGCGCGAGATGTTGATCTCTGCTGCCGCGCAAGAATGGAATGTCGATCGCTCCTCTTGTCGCGCAGAACTTGGTTTCGTCATCGATAAGACTGGCCGGAAACTAAGCTACGGCAAGCTCGCCGCAGCGGCTGCGAAACTTCCGCTGCCTGAAAACCCGCCGTTAAAAGATGCGAAGAATTTCCGGCTGCTTGGGAAGCCGTTGAAACGAATTGATGGGCCAGCGATTGTTCGCGGCCAGGCGACCTACGGTTTTGACGTTCGAGTTCCCGGCATGCTCTTCGCAGTGATGGAGCGAAGTCCTTATTTAGGCGGCAAGGTTTCAAGCTTCGACGCTCGCAAAGCGCTCGCCGTTGCGGGAGTGCGTCACGTGGTACCAATCCAAACCGGGATATTTACCGGCCTCGCCGTTGTCGCTGACAACACCTGGGCAGCGCTGAAAGGTCGCGAAGCGCTGGAAATTAAATGGGAAAAAGGGCCAGGCAGCGAATTTGATTCGGAACAGTTCCTGACAAAACTTCAGAGTGCTTTTTCCGAAGAAGGATTCCCAATCCGGCGCGAGGGTGACACTGCCACGGCGCTGAAGAATTCGGCCAGTCGTATCGCTGCGGTTTATGAATATCCGTTTCAGGCTCACGCGCCACTCGAGACTATGAACTGTACCGCCGACGTCCGCAGCAACTCTTGCGAGGTTTGGGCGCCGACGCAGACTCCCGACACTGCTCATGCAGACATCATGAAGACGCTTAAGCTTCCTGCAGAATCCGTGAAACTCCATACCACGATGCTTGGCGGAGGTTTCGGTCGTCGCTTGTTTTCGGATTACGTTTATGAGGCTGTCGAACTGTCGCAAGCTATCGGCAAACCAGTTCAACTTGTGTGGACCCGTAGCGACGATATGCGCAACGGCTTTTTCCATCCGGCATCAGTTGAACAGCTCAGCGCCGGGTTTGATGCCGGCAAACGCGTTACCGCCTGGTTGCACAAATCGGCGGGGTCTGACTTGTCGATGTTTGGACCGCCGACCGAAGAAGAAAAGAAAGACGTTGATCGATACGCTAAGGACGGCTCACCGTGGGGTGCTTACGATAACCCGTACAACTTTTCTTCGATGAAGGTTGATTACGTGCCAGTGGATAGCCCGGTGCCCAGCGGGCCATGGCGCGCGGTTGAATACCCAGCGAGAGTTTTTGCCCGCGAATCGTTTGTTGACGAGATCGCGCACGTCTCCGGACAGGATCCGCTGCAGTTTCGCCTCGACCTGCTGCAGCCCGGGGGCATATTGACTTTGGGAACGAGGAAGCTTGACCGCACCCGAATGATCCGTGTGTTGGAACTTCTGCGCGGGAAATCAGGCTGGACGAAACCGTTGGTAGGATCGGATAAGCGGCTTTGGGGTCGAGGTGTCGCGCTCAACATTTATCATGCGGGGAGTTATGTGGCCCAGGTTGCGGAAGTTTCGGTGGCCCGCGACTTCAGCGATTTCCGGATCCATCGAATTTGCTGCGCGGTTGATTGCGGGTTCGTTATCAATCCGGCGGGACTTGAGGGACAAGTGGAAAGCGGTATCACCTGGGGTCTGAGCGCAACTCTACATGGCAAGATTGATTTTCGCAGCGGCCGCGCACAGCAGGGAACCTATGAGGACTTTCGCGTGCTGCGCATGAACGAGATGCCGAATATTGAAACTTACTTGATTCCAAGCAGCGAACGTCCGGAAGGGTTTGGTGAGCATCCGGTGCCGCCGGTCGCGCCGGCAGTCGCTAATGCTTTGTTTGCCGCTACCGGAAAGCGCATGCGTAGTCTGCCGATCACTCCTGAAAAGCTAATGAAAACTTAATTTGGACTGCGGCGGCTTGACGCCGCTTTATTGCACGGCGGCTTGACGCCCTTGCGTTCATTTGGAATGCGTGCTTGACACCGCTTTCAGATGCTTTGGCGATTTCGTAAAAGAAAGCACTCGACTCTTCCCACCGTTAAAGCGGCGTCAAGCCGCCGCAGTCCAAATCACTGCTGGATCGTCAGGTTGCGCACGAATCGCCAATCGCCGCTGGCGTCGACGTTAATGTTCCCGACGTTCTTGCGCGCAATCACGATGTTCGCCTGATACCACAATGGCAGCACCGGCACCTCGCGGCTCACAATTTCCTGCACTCGCGCATAGAGCTGTTTTGCTTTCCCGCGGTCGAAGGTATTGACTGCCTCGTCCAGCAGGGCATCAACTTCTTTGTTGCTGTAGCGGCTGCGATTGCGAGAAGCGCGAGCTTCCGTCGGAATCTCGGAAGTCGCAAACAGATCCTTGAAGAAGATCGGATCCTGATTGCCGCCTACCCATTGCCCATAAAATATTTGGAAGTTGCCACGCCGCAACTCGTCAAACAGAGTGTTAAGTTCAGCCGTTTCGATTGTTACCGGAACGCCGACATTCTTCAAATAGTTTTGGATGACCCCGGCGTACGCCTTCGCCGCTGCGCTGCTGCCGGAAACTTTATAGACCAGAGGCTTTGTAAATCTCATCTGCGGTCCATCGCCATCGGGGTCTTTCAAACCAGCTTCGTCCAATAACTTCTTGGCCATCGAGGGGTCAAACGAATACTTTTGTCCCGGGACGTAGGCCCACGATTCTTCAGGCAGGATTGAGTGCGCCAACTTTGCCTGCGCAAGCAATAAGTCACGAATCAGGCTCTCGCGATCGACGGCATCAGCGATCGCCTGACGAACGCGTACGTCATTGAGCGGCGGTTGGCTGCAGTTAAAAGTCAGAACCGTAACGTTCGACCCGGTGAACTGAAGTACTTGCAGGTTCGGATCCTGGCCCAGGAGTTTAACTGCATCAGGCGAAAGGCTGGTGGGCAAAGGAGCGATATCAACGCGACCCGATCGCAGCTCCGCCTGCAACGCGTTGGTGTCAGCAATCACCCGCACGCGCAACACCGGAATGTGCGGTGCGCCTTCCCAATAATCTGTGTTGGCCTCGAGATCGAGGACCTGCTGTGAGTTGTCATAACTCTTGAACTTGAATGCTCCACTGCCAAGCGGATGGGTCTTCTGCGAGTCATAACTGTCCTTTGGAATGATCGCCACCGGAACCAGATTGCTGAGCAAGCCAGTCCAGGGATGGGTCAAAGTTATCACCAGCGTGCGGGCGTCGGGCGCATCGACGCTTTTTATGTAGCTTCGTTTTGGCGCGGGCGGCGTTCCGCCACCGGCCTTCTCGGTTGAAGCTTCAAAAAAGCTGGCTGACTTTGCAAAGCTGCTCGAGAAGACCAGATCAAGCGTGTACTTCGCATCGGCCGAACTAAACGCCCGCCCGTCATGAAACTTCACGCCATCGCGCAAAGTAAAAGTGAAAACTGTGCCGTCGCTCGATTGTTTGATGTCCGAGGCAAGGTCGCCCACGTAGTCAAACTTTTCATCTTTCTTTACCAGCGAGTTGAACATCAAGGCACGCACACGTTCGCTGGCCGCGTCTACCGAAGGCGAGCCGATAGGATCAATCGTGCGAATGTTGTCGCCCAGGGCAATAACGAAAGTGTTGCTGCGTTTCCGGCAACTCGATCCTAACGTCAGCAAGACGGCGGCGATAAGAAACAGCACGGCAGCTCGGCGCATCAGAGTGTTCCCCCATACTTGTAGTTCAATGTTTCGTTTAGTTTCGCTGTCTCTTCTGAAAGCACTTTGAAGCGATCCAGATCGAAAGGCGGCGGCGGTTTGACGATCGCCTTGATGGCCGCGATTCGTCTCAGCGAAGCGCGCATACGATCCTTTGGTAGCTTGCCGTTTTGGCCGACGCTTAAGAGGGAATGATAGCCGCGGCGAATGATTTCCGGATGCGCACAAATGAGCATCATGTCTTCGCCGGCGACGAAAGCGCGCACTACGGCCGACTCGATTTCGCAATGCTTGGCGATTGCGCCCATCTCTAAATCGTCAGTGACGACGAGATGTTGATAACCCAATTCCTTGCGCAGCAAGTTGGTCACAATGTTGTGGCTTAGCGATGCCGGCTCGAGTAAACCCCCGGTTACGCCTTTCATGATGTCGACGTTGGGGAAGCCGCCGTGGCTGACCATTACGCAACGCACCCGATCGTCGCGGCGTTCGAAGAGTTCGATGTAAGGCGCCAGGTCCTGGGCCAGCAAATCGTCATGAGTCAACCGGACCATTGGCATTTCTTCGTGCGAGTCAACTTCACCGGCGCCGATGCCGGGAAAGTGTTTAAGGCATCCGATCATTCCGGTTTCCTGCAGGCCGCGCAGGTAGACCGTGGTATAGCCCAGCACTTCTCCCGGAGAGCGGCCGAATGAACGCGAGTAGAGTCCATTGGAAAGCAGGTCGCGCTCTTCAGTCATGATCGACATGACCGGCGCGAAGTTCATGTTAAAGCCGAGCATTCGCAGCACCTCGCCGGTGATGCGACCCAGGCTGCGCGCGCCCGACAGGTCGCCGTGCTCGCGAATTGTTCGCGCCGAGGGCATAGGCGTAAAAATCTTGCGTAGCCGATCAACCAGCCCGCCTTCCTGGTCCACGCCCAGCAGCGCGTTAGGCAGCAGTTCGCGCACCCCGTCCAGTAAGTCTCGCAATTGCTGCGGTCCGGCTACGTTGCGACCGAAAATGATCACGCCGCCCGGCTGCACCTCTTGCAGCAGCGCGCGGGCCTCGGCGTCGAGTTCAGTACCCGGCAGACCGATAAAGAAGAATTGACCGATTTGTTGTTCGAGCGAGAGCGGAAGCAGTGAATCCGATGGCATTTGAAGAAGACCGTAAACTAATTTTCGGACGAGATGAAAAAAGCCTTTCAACTATAAGATAAATTTTCGGCAGCGGCCAATGGAAAGCGACGGCGCAATGAAAACACCACATACCTGCCTTTCGGTCCGTTACTCGATTGTTATTTATCTTTATTCGCCAACGTAGTATAAATCGCACATGCCTCGCGAAATCACGGACCGAGAAGCAATTCTTGCCAGCCTAAAGTCTCTCGAACTCACCTCCGAACTGTTTGTTGAAGTAAACGGAAAGTTAAAGAACGCCGGCGATCTGGAAGTCATTGTCGATGGCCGTGATTATGGTAACGGCAAACGCGTTGGTCCTTACGTGCGCTTGCTCGGGTATGACAGCGGCGAGGCAATCATGCGCCAGGGTGAGTGGGGCGGAAACACCTTTTACCTGTCGGTTAGTGGCGTTTTGGACGTCTACATTACTGAGTCGGCAACCGAGCAACGCAAGATCAGTCGCTTACAACCGGGTACCTGTTTCGGTGAGATGGCTGTGCTGGCCGGAGTGGAACGAAACGCTACCGTAATCGTGCCGGAGCATGCGAGGGCGACCGTGCTCGAGGTGACGCGTCCCGCCCTGCGCTTACTGCGAAAGCTGCCAAAGTTTGGTCGGGTGCTTGACGAAACTTATCGCGCGCATGGCTTTGGTCGCGCGCTCGAGGACTTAAACCAACCCGGGCGCGTCGCCGATGATGAAATAGTTGAGCGACTGCGGGACATCGGAAAGTTCATGGTTTATGCAAAGCACCACGTCCTTTGTCAGGAGGGAACGCCGATCGACAAGCTGCTGCTGATCAAGAGCGGCTGGATTAGAAGAGTTAGTGGCGTGCCAATGGATCCGACGTCAACGGGCGTGGTCCTGGGAGGTGGCGAGAGCCTGGGCGCGGATTTTCTTGGCGCCGGAAATTGTTTGGGACTGGACGGGGCGACGCAACCGGAAAAATGGAAGTTCAGCGCTTCCGTAATGGCGCGCACCGAGGTCATCGAGATTCCCGTCGTGCCGCTTGCCGCCAATCCGGAATTGCGCAATCGAATCGTTACTGCCTTTTCGGCGTTTTCTACTGCCGACGACAGGCCGCCGGCGATTGAAGCAGTCAAAGACCTGCGCGCGCTGGCGTCGGCGGAAGAAGAGATTGCCAGCGGCATCGTCGACGGCGCCAACCTGCTGGTCATGGACATGGACCTGTGCGTGCGCTGCGGGAATTGTTCGCTGGCTTGTCACAAAGTGCATGGCCAGTCGAGATTGGTGCGACGCGGCATTAGCATTTCCCGGCCGGTAACGATTGCCAGCCAGCACACGCAGCACGTGCTTTCGCCGCAAGTTTGTATGCACTGCAAAGATCCGGAATGCTTAACCGGCTGTCCCACCGGATCGATATTTCGCGATCCCCGCGGTTACGTCGACATCGATCCGGCTACGTGCATTGGTTGTTTCGATTGCGCCACGCAGTGTCCTTACGATGCCATCACAATGGTGCCGCGGGGCGCGGGCGGCGTCGTCAAGTTTGATCTGTTTGGCACGTTGAAAAAAACTTTGAGTCTGAACGCGACCGCGGCTGCTTTGCCCGCGGAAACTGCAGACGATGTGGTGGCAATCAAATGCAATCTGTGCGAGCACACTCCGCTCAATCCTCAGGGCGCCGGCCGGCAAGCGTATTCATGTGAAGAGAATTGTCCGACCGGTGCCCTTGTGCGCGTCGATCCGGTCAAGTATTTCAGCGAAGTTGAAAACACGCAGGGCCTCATTTTCCAGAATGAAACGCAGGCCTTCGGTCGCGACATTCATAAAAGTGATCCGCTGGCCAAAATATTTCATGTTGCCGGAATTGTGCTGACTTTGCTGGCCGCCGCCGCGACAGTTTTCGGTTTGGCGAAATATGGATTCGACGGGGTGGTCGCGCGGAGTTGGTTGACAATGCGCTGGGCCACCGGCTTGGCCGGATTGTTTGGCGTGGCCGCCGTGATGACTTATCCGTTGCGTAAACAGGTGTACCGGCGCCGCGCCGGCGCACTTCGTTATTGGTTGCTGCTGCATCTTTATCTTGGCGCGTTTGCGGGTGTTGTTTTGTTGTTTCACGCGGGCGCGCACACCGGCGGGTTGCTGACCACGGCTCTTTATATCGCGTTTGACGCCGTGATTCTGTCGGGACTCTTTGGCATCGCGTCGTACCTCATCGCCCCGCGAATTCTTACCAGCATCGAAGGCGAGCCGCTGCTGATCGAAGACCTGGTTGGCCGGCGCGCAGAGCTGCAGCAAGAGCTGGCTGAACTCACAAAGCAAAGTGAGGGCTGGCTGCGCGAAGAAATCGAGGAACGAGTCGTCAAAGAGTTTCTGACCGTGAAGTTTCTGCTGCGCCAAATCATCAAGCGCGAACGTTTAACTACACTGCTGGCCGAAGCGCGCGAACCGTTCAAGGATCGGTTAACGCGTTTGGCTACGCCCGAAGAACGAACCTTGTTGCTGAGCGCCCTGGAGGCGGCGGTCACCCTGCGGCGCGTTGACGCGCTGATTTATCTGCACCGGGCCATGCGAATCTGGATTGCGCCGCATGTGATCTCAACTTCGCTAATGCTGGCGCTGCTGGTGGTCCATGTAATTCAGGTTGTGTATTTTGCGGTGAAGTAGATTAAATGCAGAACCGCGAGCGGTAGCGACTGGACGCAGCCACTGAAGAGCAAAAGAACGAGGGCATGCCCCCTTCCTGACCTTGAGGTGATTAGAGTTGGGGGCGATGGCCGCCGGAAGTCTTTCGACGCGGAAACAAAATGCAACGGCGCACGATTCTCGAGGTCGGGAAGGCGGGCATGCCCCCGCTCTTCGGTGAGCTAACACATTTTATTGTGTACAAAGACTTGTAGCATCCGGTCGCTACCGCTCGCGGTTCTGCAATCGCATGGCGGAGTGTTTGAGGATTAGGCAGCCCGATTTATGCAAAGCGAAAACAAATTCG
>JBDTTW010000068.1:0-2437 GCA_039930405.1 bacterium | reverse complement strand
TTTTTGAGAAATCGAGGATGTTATCGATCATCTTGTTCAAACGCAGGCTTTCATGGCGAATGATGCGGTAGTACTCGAGCTTCTTCTCTTCATTGTTAACGCGACCGAGTTCGAGGATTTCAGAAAAAAGGCTGAGTAGCGATAGCGGTGTCTTTAGTTCATGCGAGACATTGGCGACGAAATTTGATTTCGCTTGCGCCAGACGTGCTTCGCGGTCAGTGGCTCGTAGCGTCAGGGCTATACCACAAAGTAACACCAGCAGCACCAGGACAGTTGCCCCGGCGCTATGCAAAAAACTGTCGCGCGCGAGCGCTTCGAGGTTTGTATTCTTGAAGCCGGCTTCGGCTTTCCAACTGGAGAACGGAGGATCGAAGTTACTTTTCAGGAGGTAACCGTTTTGCGCCGCCCCGTTTGAAAAAAGTACGCGCTGACTATTGTCACTAATCGTAATGGCGATGGCTGGTACGGAAGTGCCTTCATGGCCCTTCGAAGTTTCAGCGATGGTGCTAGCTATCAAGTCATTTCTGACGAAACTTTCGGTTAGCAAGACACCGGCAAAACCGCGCTGCTCTCCCCTTGCTGGTTCTGGCAACGGATAAAATAGAAACGTTCCTTCATGCATACCCGGCGGACAAGTCGCACAGGAATCATGTGTGAATAAGTAGTTACGATTACCGTCAACAAAACTCTGGGCCATCCGCGCTTTTTCAAAGAGAGAGAGAAGGCGGGACTGCGCCGGCGTGAACTCCGCTGGGGCGACTTTCACAAACTTGTCGGAATAGAAATACGCATAACTATTTGTCTCCCCCTTACCATCCGGGTTGGCGAAGGCAAAAATCTCAGCAATCTCAGGATGCGAACGCTTTACCTCTGCAAAATATTTTTCGACCTCTTCGGCGCTTCCCGAGGATGAAAGCGATGCCGGCGACGAAAGGTGCAGACTTCCGATCGGGTTCAGGGTTTTAGCTGCGACGTCTTCGAGGCGTTGTCTCAGCTGGCGCTGTACGAGGGTAAATCCCTGTCGCATGTTGTCCTTGAATGCGCCTTTGGTTTTGTCCTGGAGTTCGGTGAGCGATTGATACTGCAGGTAAGTCAACACCAGGACAGGAAGGAACACGCCTACCGCTGCTAGTAGCGTCAACTTTTTTCGCAGCGATAATTTGTTGGTTGCGCCTCGGAACATGCTGGAAGACAGCATACATCGAGATGCTGTAGAAGACTGCCACTCGTTCGCCGGGAAATGTAAAAAGTTGTCATCGCCGATCGGTAGCGGTCACTGCTCTGAACAAATCCGCAATGAGAGCTGGCAAGTCTTTGAAATGATTGGGCGCTGTGATCAAGTTCAAAAGAAAGGCCAGTTAGAAGTGTCACTATCTTAGCCCCATCGGGCATCGTTGGAGCTGAGATCATTCTTAGGGCTAAGGCCGAGAACGAGGCGTCTAAGTTGAAACGTAATTCGGTGTCAGGCTTGCGATTGTGCGGTTCTCAGTCAGCGTGGGACAGTCGGGCGAATGTAATACAAGTGGGCAATTGACTTACTTTGATTGCCATGGTATATATTGTGTCGCTCGTAAGAGAAAGGACTTGACGATGGAAACAACAGCAACCTCAAAGGGCCAGATAGTTATTCCTTCTTCGATCCGGCGTAGGCTCGGAATCAAAGAAGGAACTCGTATCAGAATCGAAGAGAATGGCAAAGAAATTATCCTTAAGCCAATAACGCGCGAATACGTTCATAGTCTACGCGGAAAGTTTCGCGGTAAGGGATTGATGAAGGCGCTCATGGCTGAGAAGAAACGCGAGCGGGAACTCTAATGCCAAAAAAGCCAAAGGCGGTTGTTCTCGATTCATGGGCGGTCATTGCTTATCTGGAAGATGAACCGGCGGCGGAGAAAGTCGCGGACATCATTGCCGACGCGCACGAAGAGGAAATCCCGTTACTCATGACCGTGGTAAATGCGGGTGAGGTTTGGTATATCGTTGCCCGCGAAGCCTCCGTGGCAGATGCCGGCGCGAGTATCAAACAGCTTCGGGACCTGGGAATCGAATTTGTCGATGCCGATTGGGAGCTTGCAAAGGACGCCGGCTATTTTAAGTCTCGGAATAAAATGTCTTTCGCCGATTGCTTTGCAGCAGCGCTGGCGAGACAGCGCAAGGCGCATTTAGCTACAGGCGACACCGAGTTCAAGCAGGTGGAGTCGGAGATAACAATTACCTGGCTCTGAGTGAGAAGGAACAGAAGATGGACTCGAAAAGGGGTTTCAAACCGTCTCAGTATTTAAGCATAAGCCAGGATCATCTTGTTGCGGTGTCTCTATGTTTCTCCTGGAGGATAAGCAGCAGTCGTCATTTGAGAACCTAGTGGCGGAAGCATTTTCGTGCTGGGACACTCGTCACTTGGAGTAACGGCTGGTTATGCTCATGGTACGCCGACCGT
>JBDTTW010000067.1:0-3747 GCA_039930405.1 bacterium | reverse complement strand
ACTTAACGGCGAGCGCAGCCTTCAAAGCGGGACTCCCGCCGGGCTGCGTTTTTTGCTGAAAGTGGACGGCACAGAGTTTAAGAAGATCGGAATTAAGTTCTACGACGCGTAGCGTCGGAAGAATTTAGCCCGGCCTTTCAAGGCCGGGAATAGCCAACGATTTTCTTCGCGTCGCGTAGCGACGCCTGAAATCCAGCAGGTTGTCGGCCGTCGCTACGCGACGAGTAGACACATCGAACTGAACCCGGCGTTGAAACGCCGGGCTAGATTCTTCCGACGCTACGCGTCGAGGAGTTTTGCTTGAGAAAAGGCACAGTCTAAAGTCTGTGCTACTAAATATCACAGACTAAAGTCTGTGCCACTAGAAATCGGAGAATATTGCAATCATGGCAGACATAACAGCAGCAGCAGTGAAACAGCTTCGGGAAAAAACCGGCGCGGGCATGATGGAGTGCAAAAACGCGCTGGTCGAGGCGGAAGGTCAGGAAGAGCGCGCGATAGACATTCTGCGCAAACGCGGTTTGGCGTCGGCTAAAAAACGCGAAGGCCGCATTGCTGCGGAAGGCATCGTCGGTTCGTACATTCATATGGGCGGCAAGGTTGGCGTGTTGCTCGAAGTCAACTGCGAGACGGACTTCGTCGCGCGTGGTGACGAGTTCCAGCAGTTAGTTAAAGACATTGCCATGCACGTCGCGGCGGCCGAGCCGCGTTACGTGTCGCGCGAGGACGTGGCCGCGGCCGACCTCGAAAAGGAACGCGAGATCGCTCGCGCCCAGGCCAAGAACGATCCCAAGAACGCAACCAAGCCCGACCAGGTGATCGATAAGATCGTCGAAGGGCGCCTCAATAAGTTTTATGAAGAGTCGGTCCTGCTTGACCAGCCTTTCGTCAAAGATCCGGCCAAGACTGTGGCTGAGTTGGTGACCGAAAAGGTTGCCAAAACCGGCGAGAAGATTACAATTCGGCGGTTTACGCGCTACAAGATGGGCGAAGGCTTGGATCGACGCGAGGAAGACTTTGGCAGCGAAGTAGCGTCGTTGGTGAGTTAGTAATGAGTGCTGAGTAATGAGTGCTGAGCGCTGAGCAAGCGTCGAGAAGTTGGGCTTGCCCCACGAAAACATGAGTGTCACTGAATCCAACACCAAAAAACCGGCGCTTACTTATAAGCGTGTGCTGCTGAAGATTTCCGGCGAAGCCCTGATGGGCGAGCAGAACTACGGCATTGACGTCGACGTCGCCCGCATGGTCGCCGAACAACTCAAGGCCGTGCATGAAATGGGCGTGCAGATAGCGGTCGTAGTTGGCGGCGGCAACATTTTTCGCGGCGTTTCCAAGAGCGCCGGTAACATGGACCGTTCCGCCGCCGATTACATCGGCATGCTGGCCACGGTCATGAACGCGGTCGTGTTGCAGGACGCGCTTGAAAAAGTCGAGGTGCAAACGCGGGTCATGTCGGCCATCGACATTCCGCAGTTGGCCGAGCCGTTCATCCGCCGACGCGCCGTGCGACATCTCGAAAAAGATCGGGTCGTAATTTTCGCTGCCGGCACCGGCAATCCTTATTTCACGACCGACTCCGCGGCGGCGTTGCGGGCGCTGGAAATCAAAGCCGACATCATTCTGAAAGCAACCAAGGTCGAGGGCATTTACTCGGCCGATCCGATGTTGGACTCGACTGCTACGCGTTACGATTGCATAACCTATCAGGAAGTGCTCGAGCGGCAGTTGAAGGTGATGGATGCTTCCGCAATTTCGCTTTGCATGGACAACAATTTGCCGATCATTGTTTTCAACATGCGCCAGCCGGGAAACATCACGCGGGTGCTCAGCGGCGAGGCCGGCGTTGGTACGCGGGTATCGGTCAATAAATAGGATCTCGTTTCGAGTTTGTGTTGCGGAATTGAGATTTAGGTTAGGTATGATGAGGTTTTGGAGTATGCCCGTTGATCCAACTCGAAACTCGAAACTCGAAACTTCTCGGAGTAGCTCATGAGCGAAAAAGACGTCATCAAAGATACGAAACCGCGCATGGACACGGTCATCGAAGATTTTCGTCGCAAGCTTTCAACCGTGCGCACCGGACGCGCCGCGATCAGTTTGCTCGACTCGGTGCTGGTTGATTACTACGGCACCATGACGCCGTTGAACCAGATGGCCTCGGTGCATGCCCCCGAAGCGCAGACGCTGACCGTGCAACCGTGGGACCAGACACAGGTTCCGGCTATTGAAAAAGCAATACGCGCTTCGGATCTCGGTCTGAACCCTTCAAACGACGGCAAGCTGGTACGCATTCCCATTCCGCCGCTGACCGAGGAGCGCCGCAAGCAACTGGCGAAACAAGTCCACGAAATCGCCGAGGATCATCGCACCGCCGTTCGCAACATTCGCCGCGACGCGAACGAGCGTCTGAAGAAGATGCTGAAAGACAAGCAGATCTCGGAAGACAACGAACGTGATGGTTTGGAAGAAGTGCAGAAACTGACCAACAGCTACACGGCCCGAATCGACGACCTCACCAAGTCAAAAGAAACCGAAATCACCAGCGTCTAGGACAACGCCAGGCAAACAAAAAAGAGGCCGCCCTGAATCGAGGCGGCCTCTTTCATTTGGATTCCAGCGAACGACTAATTCGGCATCGCAAACACATCGTCGCCGATTGGTTGATTGAGTTTAGCGTCTTTCACTTTGAATTCCGCAAAAAAGGCGCCTTGCGGCATCTCCAACCGCTGCGTGAATTCAAACGGTATCATCACCCCATCGACATCTTTCAGCTTCTTGTTCTCGGTGCCAAACTTGTAACCGTTGTAGGGAATCAGGAATTTGACCACGCGGCCATTGGTGGGATCGATATAGAAGTTAGTTATGTTGCCTTCGGAGTCGGCAATACTAAAGCCGCGCAGTTTTTTCTCATCCGGAATTGCGGCGACGACATAACCAGGCTGATCGAATTTCCCCAGCAGCGGCAGGCCGAATTTGCTTGCCGGGGGAAAGTCAACGCCTGGCAACGAACTGTAGGATCGCTGGCCATCGTAAATAGTTTTAAAACTCACCGCCGGTCGCGCGTCGATCTCCATCCGCACCTTCTCGCCGGCCAACACAATAATGAAGCCGCCCGGGATTGATTGCGTCGAGTTAGGCGCGTAGAGATCGACTGAGCCGCGCAGGACCATACTCTTTAAATTTCTGTACTTGTCGCCGCCCTGCGCCACCAGTGCCGCACGCGCGAGTTCGATTGGCGAACTGGCGCTCGTGATAGCGACAGCCGCGGCCGGAGTAGCTCCGCTAACAGCCTTCGCCGTGGTTTCGGTTTGGGCGTAAGCAGACGCGGCGGCCACAAACACCAGCGAGACGAGCGAGAGCGAAACGGACAAGATTTTTTTCATGGGGGTAGTCCTTTTAGATTTATTGAACGAGTAATCCCCGGCGACCTTGAAGCCGCCGGATTCCCTGCCGTCGTTAGAAGTTAAAGCGAATTTGCGCGGTCACTCTGCGGTTGCCCGCGCCACCGCCGCCACCGCCGCCGCCGCCGCCGCCGCCGCCCGGACCAAAGCCACCGAACCCGCCGTTTAGCGCGAGACTTTGACCAAAGAACGGCGAAGACAAATTCCCCACCGGAGGCGAAAGATTGACGTGATTCAACAAGTTCTGGAAGTTCAGCGAAAACTGCATGCTGTAGCGCTTGGCTTCAGCAGCGCCGCCACTGCTGGCCGGACCACCGATACTGGCTAGACCGCCACCACCACCACG
>JBDTTW010000066.1:0-12463 GCA_039930405.1 bacterium | reverse complement strand
TTTGCTGTTTGCTGTTTGCTGTTTGCTGTTTGCTGTTTGCTGTTTGCTGTTTACTACCCCAACGATTCACCCCGCAAATCAAGCAGCCGTGCGGCAGAAGCCACAACTTTCCCCGCCTTCAATTTGAAATCAACGCGGCCCACATAGATACCGCTCTTGCCCACCTGAAAGATGATGGTGTCGTTGCCCGATGGTTGTCTAGTCAACACCGGCTTTTGCATAAACGTGTGCGTATGTCCGCTGGCAATGAAATCGATGCCGTCGACTTGCGACGCCACCTGCGTATCGCCAATCTCGCCGTCCTTGGGATTAGCGTAATAGCCGAGGTGTGACATGCCAATGACCAGAGTGCAACGTTCGCGCTGTCGCAGAATTTGGACCACTTCGCGAGCTGACTGGACCGGATCGAGGTACTTCACACCCTTGAAATTGTCGGGCGTGATCAAATTGTCCGGACTCACACCCATGCCAAACAATCCCACACGCACGCCGCCAAGTGTGCGCACAACGTAGCGCTTAACGCGCGCTGCGAGCGGCGTGCCGCTAACGTCATAATTGCTCGAAACGAAATCGAAGTTGGCAAATTTCATCGCGGCAACCAACGCATCAACGCCATTATCGAAATCATGATTGCCCAACGTGCCTACGTCATAGCCAATCAATGACATCGACTTGTATTCAACTTCGCCTTTGTAAAAATTGAAATACGGCGTGCCCTGAAACACGTCGCCGGCATCGATCATCAACATGTTTGGATTCTCTTTGCGCACGCGTTTGACAAGCGTGGCGCGGCGGGCGACGCCGCCCTTGCCACCATACTGTTTGTCGTTCTCGGGCAAGGGATCGATCTGGGAGTGCGTGTCGTTAGTGTGCAGGATCGTGATCAAGGCTTCGCCGGCCGCTACGTCCAGCAGCGGCGCCGAGATGGCAGACAAGGAACTCGAAAACAACTGTGCCCGCGACTGTGGCAGGGCCAGCGCGGCTCCGCCGGCGATCGATGCTTGTAGAAACTTACGCCTGGTAATCATTGCGGTTGCTCCGGTGTATCCGTGCTTGATTTATCAAAAATGAAGCGGCCATCGAGGTTGGGACGGATTTCGCGACCCGCTGCCGTTTCGGACTTCACGTAATTAATCATCGCATCGCGAATCGTCAGTCCAATCGGGTTGATATTCTTTCCGGCGCGCAAAATCGAATAGTCGCCTTCAGTCGCCGAAGGTTTTGACGAGCGACGGTTCATCAGATAATCGATGCTAACGACGGTATACGTCTTCGCTGGATCAATCTCCTTTTCCTGTCCCGCGACCAGCAAACGAACTGTTTCCAACTCCGGTTGCTTGTTCGTGCCGGTTTTGTATTTGATGCGCGCGCCCGCCTGCGCGTCGCGGTGGGAAACCACCACTTGTAACAAATCCAAAACCTGCGCGCCGGTTAAATCGACTGCAACCAACGCATTTTCAAACGGCAGGAGTTCAAAGATATCTCTGATGCGAAGGTCGCCTTCCGAAATGACACTCTTGCGCAAACCGCCGCCATTGGTTACGGCGAGGTCCACGGGCTTGCCAAGTTTTCTACTCGCCTCTTGCTTAATGCCGTTGGTTACGAAGTTTCCCAACGAACCCGAGCCGCTGCCGCCCTTCCGCAGTTCGCCTTTAAGTTTGCCGATGACCACGTCGAGCGCTCGCACTTTTGGCGCATAGACTTCCAGCATCTTGTCGACGGCCGGATCGTCGGGAATAGTTGCGTCGACTACCGTTTCACTCACGCGTGCATGAACGGCGGGTGGCGTTGGTGCCGGCGCCGGGCAGACAGCCACTTGTGCCTTGGCCGTTTGTCCGCTCAGGGCCAACGACAGCAACAGCGCGCCGGTAATCAATGCCGTTTTGACTCGGATCACGTCGATAGTTCCTTTTCGAGAGAAAAAATAACAGTCCAACATTCTGGACTGGATTGACCTGTAGGGAGAGCTTCAATAGTATGTCGCACCATCAGCCCGATAGGCAAACGAGATTTCTTCCAGCAGGCTTCAATCATTGTTTCGTATTTACAGGAGATGACTGACTTGGCTACACCTTCCGCACACATGACTTCAGAATTTTCCAATCCAAATCTCGACATTCTGTTTTCGCAGGAAAAGATCCAGGCGCGCATCAAGGAACTCGGCGCCGAAATCACGCGCGATTACGCCGGACTTAATCCGCTGCTAATCGGCGTGCTCAAAGGCGCCTGCTTTTTTCTGAGCGATCTGCTGCGCACCATCGACACGCGTTTGGGCATCGAGTTCATGGCGATATCGAGTTACGGTTCGTCGACACGAACTTCCGGCGAAGTGCGCATCATGAAAGATCTGGACGTGCCAATCGAAGGGCGCCACATTCTGGTGGTGGAAGACATCGTCGATACCGGGTTGACGCTCAGCTACTTGATGGCCAACCTCGAATCCCGCGGCGCGGCCAGCGTGAAACTGGCGGCGTTGTTAGACAAAGCAGAGCGGCGGGAAAGACCGGTGCAGATCGACTATCTCGGGTTTCAGATTCCGGACCATTTCGTCGTCGGTTACGGATTGGACTTTGCTGAGCGCTATCGCAACCTGCCGTTCATCGCAGTTTTGAAGAATCCCGAGTCCGACTAATTTGCTCTGTGCCTTCTTTGTGTTCTTTGTGTCTCTGTGGTGGATATTGGCCATTGCTCACCACAGAGCACCGAGTACACAAAGGACGCACAGAGTAATTCAAACCCCCGGGACACCGCCGTATTCACCAACCGTCGAGGCCAAAATGAAAAGATTGACCATCTCTTTCGCGCTTTTGATTTTTTTGTTCAGTGTGCAAGCGCGAGCGCAGGACTTTTCCAAAGTTGAAATCAAAACGATCAAGGTCGCCGGCAACATCTACATGCTGCAAGGCGCGGGCGGAAACATCGGTGTCTCTGTTGGGCCAGACGGCATCTTGATTGTTGACGACCAATACGCGCCCCTCGCAGATAAGATCAAGGCCGCCCTAAAAAACCTCGGCGACGGCAAACTGAAATTCATTCTCAACACTCACTACCACGGCGATCACACCGGCAGTAATCCGATCTTTGGCCCCGAAGCCCCAATCATCTCGCAAACAAATGCCCGCAAGCGGCTAACCACGGAACAGCAGTCGAAATTCTTTGGTTGGAAATTTCCACCCATGCCAAAAGAAGGGTTACCGGTAATCACGTTCGATCAATCCGTGTCCGTCTTTTTCAACGGCGAAGAGATTAAGGTCATCCATTTTCCGCACGGACATACCGACGGCGACAGCGTCGTCTTCTTTACCGGCGCGAACGTGGTCCACATGGGTGACGACTTTTTCCAGGGCCGCTTTCCGGTAGTCGATCTGGAAAATGGCGGCGACGTTGAAGGCATGGCGAAGAACGTCGGCGAGATCATCAGCAAGCTGCCGGCGGACGTGAAAATCATTCCCGGTCACGGCGCACTTTCAGATCTCGATGGCCTGAAACTCTTTCATCGGATGTTGGTGGAAACTACGGCGATTGTGCGGAAGAAAATGAAGGCGCACAAAACTCTGGAGCAGATAAAGGCGGAAGGACTGCCTGATGAATGGAAAGCGTGGGGCGCCGGTTATATCAAAACTGAGATGTGGCTCGCACTTGTCTATACCAGCCTGGCAGCAAGCCAAAAGCACTAAGAGTCTTACATTGCCAATTTTCGATTGCCGCTTGCCAATTGGCCTGATCGCTTAGACGCCAATCGGAAATCGGCAATTGGCAATCGGCAATTTAGAACGTCATGCCGTAATAGGCGAACAGCGCGTTTTTCCCGCGGCCGTGGTTGGCGATTGTGTAGCCCAGAGACAGCGAGCCATCGTGCGGCGTTGTGAATGAGAGCGCGGGCGAGACATAACCAAACCGATTGTTGCCGCTAAACCAATCCACAATGAACTCGACGTTCTCGACGAGCGGTTGTTCGTAAGCGACGATCGCGCCTGTCTTTGTTTTCTCGGAGTCGGCCGCATTCAGCAAAGTGTAAGCTCCGCCGGTGAAGCGTGGTCCATGATCACCATTTAACTGTTTGCTTGCGACTCCATAGCATTGCCCAATCGTGCGGGTGCCGCTGCGATGGGTGATTGGGATGTAACCAATACAACCGAGCGCCGCCGCAATTCCATTCTGCTCGTTGTTGTAAAACTGCCACTTCGCGTTTGGCTGCAATTCGATGGGCTCGCCACCGCCGCGCACGTGCGTGTAGGAAAGGTTGGCGCCGACCTCAACGTTTCTTCCCACACCGATTACCGCGCGCGGAATGTAGTTTTCAAAGTGGTCATTCCGCTCCCAGGCGTAGTTTGTAATAAAGTCCATCTCCAGATAGACCTTCCTGGGGGACACGACGTCAGTTGACGGCACGTTCATAAGCGTTGATTGGCCCGTCGCGTTAATTGCCAGAGCAAACAAGAAAAGCACGGCCAGCAGCAGCGTTGGTTTTTGCGTGTTCATGGGCAAGCTCAACTTCGATCCCAGGATAAAATTGCGGGATTGGGGCGTAGATAATGCAGAAAACTTCAGCGGTATTCAAGCCCTATAGTGCGCCGTTGAGGTCCCATCGGCTTTAGCTTGTCATAACGCAGCGACAAACTAGAAAGTCTATCGGACATTTCCCGCGACCCGGCCATGAACTTCCACGAATCGGGCTCATGGTTTTTCTATTACTTTTGTAGAAAACCGGCTGATTTGGGAGACAAGATCAGTTCCGGGGTTTAGACTGTTTGGCTTCAGCAAAGAGAAGGAGAAAATTATGGCAGGCTTTATCGATCGCAGTGAGTGGCAAACATTCCTGGACGAGTTCAGCAAGCGAAATCAATTGCGGGCAACTCGGCTTGAGATCGTAGGCGATCTGGGCGCACAGGAACAGGAAGCGTTTCTGCCGTTTGTGGGAGTGACCCTCGACACTAAAGAGAGTGCTGGAAGCATTGACATCGCTCTCGGTGGTGAAACCGCTGCCGCTGACAGGCAGTTGACCCATCACATCAGCAATGTCGAGCGCATCGCCCCGATAATTGGTATCACCGGCGTGGAAGACGGATTAGGAATTGAAAGCCGGGACGGTGTGAAAACATTACTTTCGTTTGAAGCGCTACGGGAGATTGAAGCGCCCGCGGCGGGATAGGAATACTTGCCTCGAACAGTTTTGGCGTCAGGCGGGGCTTTTCGCCGGCGCCGAATTCTCACGCGAAATTTTTGCCAGGAAACTTTCGCCCGCAGTCAGCGCCACTCCAAAGTTCTCGGCAATTGTTTGTCCGATGTCAGCCAGCGAGGCCCGCGTTCCCAGATCGACGCCGTGTCTCGCGCTCTTGCCATAGACCAACAGCGGCGCGTACTCGCGCGTGTGGTCCGAACCGGGAAAGGTGGGATCGTTGCCGTGGTCCGCGGTGATGATCATCAGGTCGTCGTCGCGCAGCGCGGCTTCGATTGCCGGCAACGCCGAATCAAAGTGCTCTAAAGCGCGTGCGTAACCTTCCGTGTCGCGCCGGTGGCCGTAGAGCATGTCGAAATCCACCAGGTTGGAAAAGATCAAGCCGCGCGTCTTCTGGTTCAACGCATAAATAGTTTGGTCAATCGACTGCTGGTTGTTTTTGGCGGTTAGATCTTCCGTCACGCCCAATGAATCGTAAATGGACGCAATCTTTCCGATGCAAACTACGTCGAGGTCTTCATCCTGCAACGCCGGCAAAAGATTTTGCCGCGGCGGCGGCACCGCATAGTCATGGCGATTTTCGGTGCGATAGAAAGAACCGGTCTGGCCGAGGAATGGCCGCGCAATAACTCGACCCACTCTGTGTTCACCATCAAGCAAGCGCCGCGCAATTTCGCAAATCTCATAAAGACGATCGAGTTGAATCACTTCTTCATGCGCTGCGATCTGGAAAACGGAATCTGCGGAGGTGTAAACAATTGGCTTGCCTGTTTTGACGTGTTCGTCGCCGAGTTGCCTGATGATTTCCGTTCCCGACGCCGGAATGTTGCCGAGAATGCCAGGAACGCCAGTCTCGGTTATGAAACGATCAAGAATCGATTGCGGAAATCCGTTGGGATAAGTCGGAAAGGCTTCCTTCAGAATGATGCCCGCCATTTCCCAGTGACCGGTCGTCGTGTCTTTGCCATTTGAACGAAGCGCGCACTTGCCGAACGACCCCTCCGGATGGACCAATGGCGGAACGTTCGCGAGCGGACGCACATTGCCCAGGCCATAGCGCTGCAAGTTAGGCAGACATACTGCGCGCGAATCCAGAATGTGACCGAAAGTATCTGAGCCGGCATCGCCCCACTCGGGTGCGTCAGGCATTGCGCCGATGCCGGCGCCGTCGAGAACGATTAACGTAACGCGGTTGAAATTGTTAGTCTTGGTCATTGCTTGAATCTAAGAAACGATTTTCCATTTTCCATTTTCCATTTCTGATTTCCGTCGCGAAGCCTTTAGGTTTTAGGCCATAGAAGCGATTGGAGCGAGATGTTATCTAAATCCACCTTGAGCAGTCTTGAGAGAAGAGGTAAAGATCTTGCACAGCTCTCGATTCTCACCAATGATTTCCAGAAGCAACTCTTTTTTCAATAGTTGACTGTGCTCGATTATGCGCAGCCAAATAGATGTCTCATTCAATTCTTTGAGAACGATTCGTAGCTTATGAACAAAATCCGCGTTGCTTTCAGCACCTCTTGCCTCGCCATAGTTTGGAGCAGGAGAAGTTCCCGAACGGAGAATCTGTCCTGCAATATGTTTACCCGCAGACGTCTTTGGTAAATTAGCCGAAAGCTTGATGATCCGAACGGCGAAATCAATCAAACGGTCTTCCAATTCATCCGCTCGAGCCTGCGGCTGCCTAATCCTGACATCGCCCATACACTGTACCTGAGCGGCAATTTGGGTGATGGTTTGCGGTGTTTAGCGGCGATTGATTCCAATGATAAATGAAAAATGAAAAATGAAAAATGGAAAATGGAAAATCTCGTTTTCTTGCTTTTACCTGCGGCGTCAACTCTTCGGAGCGTAGTAGCCTTCTCTAGCCCTGACTAAAGCCTTATCCGGCACACCGCGCAGCTCGACGCGAATCGCGCGAAATTTTCCATCGCGGTTCTTGTTCGTTGGATAGTAACCCAAACTGTATTGCGTCCCGATCTCCGTCGCGACGCGGGCAAAAGCAGCGCGCGCATCTTGCAGACTGTTCGCAATGAAGTTTCTGCCGCCACTGTCCTTTGCCAGATCGTTCATCTCCTGCCGCGCCATGTTGTAAAGGTCGCGGCTGATCGTCATTCGCTCAAACGGTCCCATCGCGCAAAAATCCATGTAGTCTTCCGCCTTGGCGCGCGGGTAGAAAATTAGCCGGTAACGCTGGAGTTGCTTGGCCGAAAGTGACAGACGGCCATCGTCCTCGCAGTCTTTAAGCAAACGATCCTCGACAAAGTCTTCGGTGTTCACTTGAATAAAGTACGAAGCGACCGTCGCTCGCAGCAGGGCCGAGCGCGCTGAAGCGAAATCTGAATCGCTGGTCGAATCAACGCCGTCCGTCAACGCGACAATAGCGCGGCGGCCACGCATTGCTTCAGTCGGCTGGTCGCGAAAGACTGCCGTCGCAATTTTTCCTAACGCATCGTAAAACGGCGTGCCGTTGCTGGTTCCTAAATCCTCAATGGCTTTACTTAGTACCTTGCGGTCGTCGGTGAGTTTGGTGAGCACATCCACTTTCGCTGTTACGGATGACGCTCGTCGCGTCGTGTTAAAGGCAACTATGGCGACGCGGTCACCGGGACGTAGCGCCGCGACGAAAGCGTTTGCGGCCTGGCGTATAAGCGCCACATCGGAGCGCGTGGAACCTGAAGTGTCGAGCAACAAGGCAATCTCGAAAGGAACTTCAGTGGTCGCAAAGGTTGCGATTTTCTGCGGCTGGCCATTTTCGTAAACGAAAAAGTTTCCTTCACGCAAACCCGGCAGCGGACGGCCGCCACTATTCGTGACCACCGCCGGAACTGAGACAAGCTGTGTTTCGACGCGCACGACGTCCCCTTCATCAACTTCCTCGGTTTGTGATTTCTCGGTTGTTTTCGCTGCTCCTGGTTCCTCGGCGCCGACGCGGCGAGGCCGTTGCTGTTTCGCTCCGTCTTGCGCATGAGTCGACAAGGCAACGTTGGCGCTTAGCAAAAAGCCCACGAAGACCAAAGACAGTGGCGCGAATCTTAGGAGTGACCGCATTAGAGTTTCGTCAGGATTATCCGGGGAGTTTAGGACGAACTTTGCGGGAAACTATAACTCAAAACGCGAGTAAGCAAAAAGCCGGGTGGCGGAGGTCGGATGTCAGAGGTCAGAAGACAGAAGACAGAAGTCAGAAGTCAGAAGTCAGAAGTCAGAGGTCGGAGGTCGGAGGTCGGAGGTCGGAGGTCGGAGGTCGGAGGTCGGAAGTTAGATCGTTCCAAGGTCAGGCGTCAAGTGCCAACGACCAGCTTCTTAGACCAAACCACTTTTGGCCCTTCGAGCCTTGAATACTGTAGGGCCTGTTCTCTGTCTTCTGTCTTCTGTCTTCTGTCTTCTGTCTTCTGACCTCTGCCCTCCGACCTCCGACCTCCGACCTCTGACCCCTGTTCTCGACCGATGCTCACCTTGACAGTGTCGCAGCGCTTCTCTTAGCATGACGGCTCATCGATTTCATCGACGTTGACAAGATCTTTGGAAACTCGCGGGCACGTATGTCAATGGTAGACGGCTTCCCTTACAAGGAAGAGGTTGGGGGTTCGAGTCCCTCCGCGCCCACCAAAAGGCAGAGGTCAGTGGTCAGAGGTCAGAGGTCAGAAAATGCAAAAGCTGATCTCTGATATCTGACCTCTGACATCTGTTTTTCATGCGGAGTCGTAGTTCAGTTGGTTAGAACGCCGGCCTGTCACGTCGGAGGTCGCGGGTTCGAATCCCGTCGGCTCCGCCACTCGTAAAGCGGTTGCGCTTCAGTAACATGAAGCGCAACCGCTTTTGCTTTTTGGTTTCAAAGTTTAGAGTAGAACGTTCAGGTTGCTGTCCGCGGGACGATGCAAGCTAAGGCTTGCCCGCTGAACTTCTTGAGCGTTAACGATCTTGAACTGTCGTGAGTGAAGCTCTCAACTGCAATCATGATTCCTGTCGCCGAAGCCATTCAAATTGTTAAGAACCAAACTCGCGCGCTGGCGTCTGAACGAGTTGAACTGTCGCAGGCGTTGGGTCGTTTTCTCGCCGCAGACATCAGCGCGGACACAGACCTGCCGCCATTCGATCGCTCGCAGATGGATGGGTATGCAGTGCGCGCGGTTGATACCGCCGCGCTTACCGCGAAGCTGAAAATTGTTGGTGAGTCAGCGGCAGGCCGCGGCTGGCACAATGAAATCAAGAATGGCGAAGCCGTGCGCATCATGACCGGCGCGCCCGTTCCGGTTGGAGCAGACAGCGTCCAACAGGTTGAGCTCACGCGCGAACTTGATGGCGGTGAAGCAGTCGAAATCCTCGAACCGGTAACGCTCGGTCGATCGGTCGTCATGCGCGGCAGTGAAATCAAAAAAGGCGAAACAGTGTTGCGCGCAGGCGAAAGAATTAATGCCGGCGCCGTCGCAGTCCTCGCTTCTTTTGGTTACGCCCAGGTAAATGTTGGCAAGCGTCCGCGCGTTGCGATCCTCGCCACCGGGACCGAGTTGGTTCCGGTGGACCAAAGCCCCGGCCAGGATCAAATTCGCGATTCAAATAACTTCTCGATTGCCGCGTACGCGTCATTGGCGGGAGCGACGATCGCACGAATGCCACTCGCCGGCGATGACATTGCACAACTGAAACAACAGATTGCGGGTGCAGCCGTGCGCAACGACGTCATCATCACTTCCGGCGGCGTTTCGGTTGGCCGTTATGATTTCACTAAGACCGTTTTGAACGAACTGGGCGCGGAGATCTTCTTCGAACGCGTAGCGCTGCGTCCCGGCAAGCCGGCAGTGTTTGCCCGACTACCAAACGGCACGCTGGTTTTTGGTTTACCAGGCAACCCGGTTTCAGTTTCAGTAACCTTCAATCTGTTCGCGCGCGTGGCAATATTCGCAATGCAAGGCGCGGCGGAAACAGAGCTGGAAGCAGGAACGGCTGTGCTCAGTCACGGCATCAAACCGTCGAAGGACCGTGAGAGTTACCTGCCCGCGCGACTTTCCACGAACGAACAGGCGCATTTGCTGGCTGAGCCTTTAAAGTGGGGTGGCTCATCTGATTCTGTCGGGTTTGTGAGAGCGACAGCGCTGATAATCGTGCCGGCGGGAACGCACAAGATCGAGGCCGGAAGCGTAGTGGAAATTGTTTATTTGCCGCAGTGAGCGGTACTGGCGGATTCAGGTTTCAAGTGCAACCATGCCGAACCGCGAGCGGTAGCGACCGGATGTTAGGGTCAACGATGAAGGGGGCGTTTGAACGTTAAAGCGGCCCCACACAATTGAATGCCAGCATCCGGTCGCTACCGCTCGCGGTTCCGCATGGTTGCAATTAGAGTTGAATCGAGATTGATAAATGACCGAATCTGACCGCAAAACGTGGAGCGCGACCGCGCACGAACGCAAGGTGGAAAACCTTTACGGCGGCGGCGTGGAAAACTATGTCGATCATCACAACGGTTACTTGAACTTCGGGCTGTGGGAAGACGGCATCGCTGATTATGTTAAGGCGGCCGAAAACCTGGTCCAGCGGATGGGCACGATTCTCGGTCTCAACGCAACGAGCAAGCTGCTGGATGTTGCGCCCGGAATGGGCACGCAGGACATTTATTTATTCGAGAATTTTGCCCCGCTTTCAATTGACGGTCTTGACGTAACCTGGGGCCACATCGAACATGGCCGGCGGCGGGCACAGGAAGCGCATGTTGAAGAGCGCGTCCGCTTTCATCACGGCACTGCGACCCAGATTCCGTTCCCGGATGAAACTTTCACGCACGTCCTGAGCATTGAAGGTCCCGAGCATTTCGATACGCGCGAAAAGTTTTTGCATGAGGCGCGTCGCGTGCTGCAGCCCGGCGGTGTCATTGCCATGGCCGACTTCATCGTGAAAAGACAACCGCGCAACGTGATTGAAAAAATCGTCGCCGCAGCCGCGCGCAAGTTGTGGCAAGTGCCACGCGCAAATGTTTACGACGCGAAAGTCTATGAAGAAAAGATGCGTAGCGCTGGATTTGAAAACGTTGAGATTCAGGAACTGGGAGCGGCAGTAATTCCTGGCTATTACTTCGAGCAGATGAAGCCGGAAACGATTCGCGCGATCAGCAAAATTCGTGGTTTTGCTTTAGCCAGACTTAGTTTGCTGCTGGACATTGCGGTCTATCGCGGGTTCACCATGGGTTTGTTGGAGTACGTGCTGGTTCGCGGTGAGCGACTGTAAAGCAAACTGTAAGTTTGCGTTGTTGGGGTAGATTCAAAGTTGGATTTAGCGAACGACCGCAAACTAACTGTTTGCTTTACGAATTCCGATGAACGCGAGCGTCGCTTCCAGCCGGCGAAAGAACTTGATCTTATTCAAAAGCGGATTGAGCCAACCGTTGGTGATGCAGTAATGCATGTTGAAAGGCTCGGTATGATGCAGTTTGTGATGAGTCGGTTCCAACACCAATCGCATGCGTTGCAGCAAACGCGCGAAACGCGAAACACGTTCCTGGTGGGCCCATTTGTGAAACTGGTTCGTGGCCACCGTCGCTGCCGAAGTTAGCGCCACCACAATTACCGCAAACGCCAGCAGGCCAGATTCCGGCAGCAGCCACAGCAAATACAAACAAATTGAAAGCAGCGGAAACGCGAGTATGCAGACATTGCCGACTGTCTCAACCAGATTGTGCGTGCAGATGTCACGCGGATAGACGTGATGCATGCGAAAAGGTTTGACCAAGCTTGGCCCAACCACCGGCGTATCCACCGAACAATAAGTGTCAGCAGCCCAGTGCACAATCCCGGAAACCAGATCTCCGCCCAATATGCCGAGAGGAATGGCCAGGGCAATCAACCAAAGCAGATCGAGTTCGTAAAGACGAGCGCCTGCCCAGTGAAGATTAAGAACGAAGAGCACCGGAAAGATCAGTGAGGTCGCATATTCCAGAAAGGAATGCAACGGCGCGGAATGTTCTGCAATCCCGCTATAGCCGGACGACGAGTTTATTTCGTTCCCGACGTTATTTCTGATGGACGCGGACATAATTGACTTTCAGCTCGCAACGCTGCTCCGTTCGTTAAGTATCGTATAATCTTACGAACGATGCTCGCCATTCGGATTGCCTGCTCGGCCGCGCTCTTAGCGCGTCAGGGAGCTCCGGTTGCTAATTGAAATAACAGGTTGAGCAGGAATTAAAGCACCTTTTAAGATTCCGGCGTGTAAGATTATTGTAAGATTTTGTCGCGCGCATTGGAACTTTATCGAGTTAAACACAACGAACAGCTTTGAAACAATTAAGTCACA
>JBDTTW010000065.1:0-6786 GCA_039930405.1 bacterium | reverse complement strand
GCCGCCGGGAGCGGCTGCACCACCAAGCATGAAAACAGTGCCGAGAACTGTATGGAGTTGGAAACTCGCCCTCCTTTTCCCTGTTCTGCTGGCGAGCATTGGCTGCCGAGGAGACAAACGGGTTAGGGTTTATGTTCCTGAGACCTACTACGGCTGGGTACGTATCGAGTACGGAGTGGTAGGCGCTCCAAAACTTTCAGAGGCTTCATTTATCCAGGGGCAGCCTGGGCTAATGCAAACGTCGTCGGAGTTAGACCGAGCTTCTGCCAACAACGAGATTTATTATGGGACCACCATGGAAGTTAGACCGGTTGCTAGCGATATGATTCACGGTCGCGTCTCGAGCCTGAATGTCGTTAAGCCGGATGGATCTCCTTTTGAAAAACAGTTCACAACGTTTTTCCTTGGGCCGAGCGAGTTGTACGAGAAGCACAAAAAAGAAATTGAGCAGTTTAGAAAGAATAAAGACGAATACATAATTCCCGGTCTCGAAGAGTTGCCCAGAGTCGGAAACATTCGCCCCTGAAGAGTTTGTCATGATGGAAGAAAAAAGCATTCAAGAGACTTACGCGCCGAACAACGCATGTTTTGGGTGTGGACCTGCAAACGAAAAGGGTCTGCACATTCGCAGCTTTACGCAAGGTGACGAAGTCGTCGCTGAGTTTCAGCCCGCAGCGTACCAGGAAGCATTTCCGGGAATGCTCAGCGGCGGCATCATCGGCACACTGTTAGACTGTCATTGCAACTGGACCGCTGCTCATCACTTAATGAAGCACGCTGGCACCGATCATCCGCCCTGCACCGTGACCGCTGATTACAAGATTACATTGCGCCGGCCAACCCCGACGGACCAACCGGTGCGGCTGGTAGCTCGTGTGGTTGAATCTACGGATGATCGTGCGGTCGTTGAAGGCGAACTAATCGCCCACGACAAGGTCACCGCAACCTGTCGCGGAACGTTTGTCGCGGTAAAGCCGGGGCATCCGGCCTATCATCGTTGGTAGTGGCATAGACTTCAGTCTGTGCCTGATAGGCACCCACACGAAGCCCAAATTGTATGGGTATCCGTACGGCGGGGCAGAGCCACCGCCGCACATCAGGCGGCAAAGCCGACGGCGACGCGGCCTCTGACATTTAAGCAAAGCTATTGACCCAAACGGAACACATACTAAAGTCTGTGCTACTTTAATCACATGCCCGATCTAACCCATCGCCTTCGTCGTCTCAGAAAAACCGAAGCGCTGCGTTCGCTGGTCCGTGAAACACGTCTGGCGCGCGAAGACTTCATACTTCCCTTGTTCGCCTGCGCCGGCAAAAAAGTGCGTCGCGAGATTAAGTCGATGCCTGGCGTCTGCAACCTGTCGGTCGATGAGATTGCCAACGAGGCTGCGGCTGCTTTTGACGTCGGAGTCAAAGGGATAATGCTCTTTGGTCTGCCTGAGACAAAAGATGAGACGGCCACCGGCGCGTATCACGACGATGGCATTGTGCAACAAGCCATTCGCGCAATTAAGAAATCGGCGCCGGAATTAGTCGTCATGGCCGACACTTGTCTATGCGAATACACCTCGCACGGTCACTGCGGCGTGGTGCGCGGTGGCGAAGTTATCAACGACGAGTCGCTGGAGTTGCTGGCACAAACTGCGGTCAGCCAGGCCGCTGCCGGCGCTGATTTGGTTGCGCCTTCGGCGATGATGGACGGGCAGGTCGGCGCCATTCGCGAAGCGCTGGATGAAGCAGGTTTTGATCAGACTCCCATTATGGCCTACGCGGTCAAGTATGCGTCGGCTTTGTATGGTCCGTTTCGCGAGGCGGCCGACAGCGCGCCCGCGTTTGGCGATCGTCGCGCTTATCAGATGGATGCGCCGAACGCTCGCGAAGCGCTGCACGAGGCTGAGCTGGACTACCTCGAAGGCGCCGACATCTTGATGGTAAAGCCGGCGACGATTTATCTCGACGTGTTGAAAACCATGCGCGAAGAGTTCGATGTGCCGCTGGCTGCTTACCACGTCTCCGGCGAGTACGCGTTAATCAAAGCGGCGGCGCAAAACCGTTGGATTGATGAACAGCGCGTGATGCTGGAAACGTTGACTAGTATCAAACGCGCCGGCGCCGATATTATTCTTACTTACTACGCTCGCGAAGCGATTAAGGCCCTGGGATAAATCTTCCTCGCACGTTTTTCTCGAGCCGTCGCGCAACCCTCGGCAGCGCCACAGCCTCAAAGAGTCGTTCAGAAATTACAACTGCGGTGCGGGAGGCAATTCTTGCTGATTACCCACCAAAGAATGCGCAAAGCGGCCTTGTTGCTTGGGATGTTCCTGTTTTGCGCTGCGGCTAGCGCGCAGTCCGGACGGCGCGGCGAGAAGTTAACTGCGGTTCCGGGTCCTGTCGACACCACGCCGGCAACTTCTGTGACGGCAAGTTCAGCTGCACGCCTGCCAGAAATAACTCGCCTGCTCGTTGCCAAACAAACCACCCGTAAACATCTGCGAACCGAAGACGTTGTGTTTGCGAGTTTCGTAAAACGGTTGAATGAATACCCGAATCTCGAATGCCTGACGGTTGGCGATATGAAGCAATCGCAGGCCGCAGCGCGCGCAAAAACGGAAGCTGTCAATCCGGTTGTTGTCGTTACCTTTGATATCGATAGCTACGCCGGCGGAACGATCATCCTTAACTCGCAGGACTTGGAGATTGAGTATTTCTTGTTCGCCCCGCGATCGGGAAAGAAGCAGACGCAGGGCAAGGTTTACTTTCAATCCGTTGGCAGCGGGCGCTTGCGCAAAAGTAATTGGCCAAACGGCACGCCGGTGAAGCTGACGCCGGAAGACGCCGGGATCGAGGCGGCGGAGAGTTTGTATCAGTGGCTGCTGTTCGCTGCCGCAACTAAGAAACCAGAGAAATAGTTAGCGGCGTTCCACTTGAGTATTCTCTGTGCGTCAAAGCAAAACTGAATGGGCAGAAGTCCCTATTCAGGTCCGCAGTTCGTCAAGAGCTTTACCTAAACGTTCAAGTCCTTCGCGCAAGACTTCCGTCCCGCCACCCAGGCCCACCCGAAAATGCGCGGGCAGCTCGAAATAGCTTCCCGGCACAACTGACGTCTCGTACTTTTCTCTTAACAAGCGGCAAAGACTTTCTGAACTTCCCTGCCGCAAACGCGGAAACATGGTCGTTCCCGAATCGGTCCTTACCGTCTCCAGATCGTCGCGCGTATCGAGAAACTCGTTGAGCAACCAGCGATTGGTTTCCAACCGGGTTCGCGCTTTGGCTGAAATCTGCTCGAGTTGAGCGAAAGCGCAAACACTTAAACGCTCCGCCGGGTGCGCTGCGTTTACTCCAAACAAATCGTTCAGCAACCAGATCTCGCGCGCCAGCGCCGCTTCAGCCACAATCCAGCCGCATCTCAATCCGCTCAGTCCGAACGCCTTGGTTAGACTGCTCGTCGCCATGAACTGCGGTCCCAGATGCAGCGCCGTCGGCGGACGCAGGTCAAACATCGATTCCAGATAAACTTCGTCAACCAGGACCCGAGCATTCACGCGCTGCGCCAGCTCGCCTACTGCTTGCAAAGTTTTCTTGTTAGTCAAAGCGCCGCTGGGATTGTGATGGTTGGTAAGCACAATTAGGCGGGTGCGCGCCGAAATATTCTTTTCAATCTCGCCGGGAAGGATTGCAAAATTATCTTCAAACCGCCGCGTAAACCGGCGGATGTTTGCGCCCAGGTACCGCGCCAACGCCAGCAAAGGTTCGTAGGTGGGTTGTTCGATCAGCACTTCGTCACCGGGATTGACGACAGCGGCCAGCGCCAAATGATTGGCGAGTGAAGTGCCGGTTGCGGTAATGATCGAATCAGCACCAACGTTCATCCTTTTTGCAATCGCATCGAGCAAAGGCGGGTAGCCATAACCGCTCGTTCCCGTTAAGGCGAGATCTTCGAGTTTCACGTCGAGTTCGCTTAGCTCAAGATTATCCAGGCCGCTGGTCGCCAGATTAAAGGGCGCGCGCGACCGCGTCTTGGCCCAGTTCATATAGTTCGAGGCGTGCGCTTCGCGTTGAGCGGTCATATTCGATTCTTTCCTTGCCACCAAAAGTATGCAGGAATGCCGGCCAGCAAAATCACCAACCCAATCAAAGTGTTCGCCGGATATTGGTAAACAGTATTGATAACCACCAGCCAGCACACAGCAATAAAGATGACCGTAGTGACAGGGTGGCCGGGTACGCGTGCCAATGATCCGCTGGCGCGTTCGGCTTTCAAGCGGTGGCGAAAAATAAAGACGCACATCGCGGTCAGACCGAAGAAGATAAAGTCGACGGAGACCACATAGTTGAGAATCTGCTCGTACTTCCCTGAAAGCGCAATGATGGTTGCGAGTGCGCCTTGCATGACGATTGCAATCACCGGTACGCGGCTGCGCCGGCTCAATTTCGCAACCGCATCAAAAAACAATCCGTCCTCGGCCATCGCAAAATAAACGCGCGGCGCCGTCAACATGCTTTGGCTCAGAAAGCCCAGCGTTGAAATTGCAATGCCAGCGGCAATCAATCGCGCACCGGTTGCACCAAGTGCGATTCGCATCACGTCTGAAGCCGGCGTTTTAGTATTCGCCAGCCCCGAAACTCCGAGAACCTGGACGCAAACAAAATTTACGGCAAGATAGAGTATGACCACACCGGTTACACCGATAACGAGGGCGCGCGGCAAATTCTTTCCCGGTTCGCGTATCTCGCCCGCAACAAAGCTGGCCGTTTGCCAGCCGCCGTACGCAAACAACACTGGCACCATCGCCGCGCCGATCATGGTAAGAAAAGGAAAGACATCACGGGAACTATATAGGTGGAACTCGGCACTGCCGCTGTTACCTGACCTGAATGAATTAACCGCGGGCGCTTGCTCCGGCCCGGCGAGGAACAGACCACACGCGATGAGCGCCACAATCGCCACAATCTTCAGCACCATTAGCAAGCTTTGAACCGTGCCACCGGCGCGCACGCCCAGGCAGTTGACGATCGTCAACATCGCCAACGCCAGTCCCGCCAGCACACCGTCGCCTATCTGCAAGTTGGTCAACTCGCGAAAATAGCGAGCAAAGGTCACGGCGACGGCTGCCATGCCGCCGGTTTGAATAACCAGCAACAGCCCCCAGCCATAGAGGAAAGCTACGAGCGGATGAAAGGCTTCGCGCAGGTAGGCATACTGGCCGCCAACTTCAGGCCGCACCGTTGCCAACTCGGCCCAGATAAACGCGGCTGCCAGCGCCACGAGTCCGCCCAAGGTCCAAACAGCCAGGATCAGAAATTCACTCTTAACAGCACGAGCGGCGACCGACGGATTCATAAAAATTCCCGAGCCGATAATGCCGCCCATTACCAGCATCGTGGCGTCAAACAATCCGAGTCGACGCGCTAGACCAACATTCCTATGCGCAGGTTGGACCAAGCAACTCCTTTTTCTTTTACGACTTAGAATTTCTGGTATAACTGTCGCAGCTCGAACAAGTCTATTCAAACACGCCGCCGCGAATGCCAGCGCTCAATTATGGATCTCATAAATCACCATAGGCCTCTTGGGATTGTCGACCTATGCTCATGGCTTTTTCCGCTCACTTATTTAATTCATGTTGCGGAAGAGTACTGGTGGGGCGAAGGTTACCCCGCCTACATTCTGCGCGTGCGCGGCGTACACCTGTCGACCACAAGGTTTATGGTGGCCCAAACGCTTGGTACTGCTTTGATGGCAGCCGGCATCATGTTGGCACGACGCTTTAACTTCCCTCATATGATGGTCATTATTATGTCGTCAACTGTGCTGGTCAACGGATTGACCCATACCATGACGAGCTTAAGCAGTGGCGTTTACGGCCCCGGCGTCCTGTCGTCAGCTTTTATTTGGATACCGCTTAGCATTTTTTGCCTGGTCCAGTTTAAGCGGAACCTGAGCAGCAAGAGATACCTGATTGGGGCTGTGATTGGTCTTGGCGTTAATGTCCTGGTTTTCATAATCACCATGCGAGGCGCGCGGCTCGTTTAGTTCTTGTAAAGCAAACTGTTAGTTTGCGTTGGTTGCGCAGCCCTAAAGCTTGAGCCTACGGCGAGCGACCGCAAACTAACAGTTGGCTTTACGAATAAAAACCGGAGCCACAAGGTTGTGACTCCGGTTTTCATTTTACAAAAGCTCCGCAATTTAGAAGCTGCCGCTTACGCCTTTGAATCCGTGTCGGGCCTGTTTCGCCGCCCAGGTCAGCACCCGCGTGGTGTCGTAGCAATAGCCAAGGATGTAGTTGCAGGTCGACAGGCAATGTTTGGTGCAATCGACTTTCATGTCATCAAGCTGCTTGACGTCAAACTTGTGATTGCCGACTACGCCCCAATCGTGCGTCGCCGAATACATCGGGAAACACGGCGCCAGCGTGCCGTCGGTGCGGATGATCAGCGAATTCTGACCGGCGCGACACTGCCAGGGTGGAACTTTCCCGCGCATCAATAACTTCATGTCTTCCATGTGCTGGATGGGGTTGACCATCTTGTAGCCATGATTGACGCGCTTGTCATTAAGGTAATCAAGCAACGCATCAACCTTCGGCCAGTCTTCCGGCGTCAGGTAGGTCTGGTTCTCAGTTAAGTGTTTGAAGTGATCCTGCTCGGTCATCGGCGTCTCGTTGATGTGATAATCCGTCGCGATGCCGCTGTCGTGAGCAATCTCGGTCAACTCCTTAACATCGTCCATGTTGTTATGGCAGATGTTGATATTGAACATCACGGTGTAGCCATAGTAACGCTGCC
>JBDTTW010000064.1:0-5924 GCA_039930405.1 bacterium | reverse complement strand
GTATCCGCTGATCGTCATCATCCACGGTGGCCCGCAAAGCGCTTTCAATAACAATTGGGGCTATCGTTGGAACCCGCAGATTTTTGCGAACGCCGGTTACGTCGTGTTTCAACCGAATCCGCGCGGCTCAACCGGCTATGGCCAGCAATTCACAAATGAGATCAGCGGCGACTGGGGCGGCAAACCTTATGTCGACATCATGAATGGTGTTGCCGATGTGCTGCGGCACAATTCATTTATCGATCGCACCCGCATCGGCGCGGCTGGCGCGAGTTATGGCGGATATATGGTCGATTGGATCCTGGGCCACAACAATGATCCGCGATTTCGTTTCAAGACCCTGGTTTCGCACGCCGGTGTCTACAACCTGACCAGCATGTACGGCGCCACCGAAGAGCTGTGGTTCCCGGAATGGGAGTTCAAAGGAACGCCCTGGTCCAACCCGGCAATGTATGCGCGCTGGTCGCCGAACATGTTTGTGCGCAACTTCAAAACGCCAACGCTGGTCACTGCCGGGGAGCTCGATTTCCGCGTTCCCTACACGCAGAGTTTGGAACTCTACACCGCCTTACAGCGCAACGGCATTGAATCGAAACTGATCTTGTTTCCGGATGAAGGTCACTGGATTCTGAAACCACAGAACTCAGCGTTCTGGTATCACAACGTGCTCGACTGGTTTGATAAGCATTTAAAGTGAGAAAGAAGAATTGGCCGCGGATGAACGCAGATGTTCGCGGGTAAGAAGTTAAACGGTTTGGTTTGAGAGGCGGGCCCGGGCTCGCCTCTTTGTTTTTGCCGGGTCTAATTACTCCGCCTTCTCAAGCGGAGCAACGACGGCAACAAAATCTTCGGCAAAGCGCGTCGCGTAGTTCTGCAACAACTCTTCAACACGGTCCAGTTTCCTGGAACGCACGATCAAACCGGCGTGGTGACGCTTCTTCGCGCGATAAACAATCTCGGGATCGGCGTAAGCAGACGTGTCAGGTTGTTCCTGTTTGGCGAGCGAGAGCACGATGCCGGCATATTCTTTTCTTAACTCCTTCAACGGCTTGCTAAGCCCTGCCTTACGTCCAGCCTTCTTCCCTGCCGCTGCCGCTGCCGCTGCCGACTGCTGCTGCCGGCTCTCATCCCCTGCCCCTGACGACTGCTCCTGCCGACTTCTTTCCTCCATCGCGTCCGCAACTTCGATCTTCGCCCACTCGCGCCAAAGATTCAGTCCGGTTGCTGCCTCCAGAACTTCGGCGATGTAAGCGCCGCCAACGCGCGCGGCAACTTCCAGAAAATAAAACTCGCCATCGGCGGCGCTTTTAATGAACTCAGCGTGGGCGGCTCCTCTTTCGTAACCAAGACCCTTGATTAATTGGCGGTTAATCGCAAACAGTTTCTTTTCATCAGCCGAGCCGCGCGCGATCGTTCTTGAAAGATAAGCGCCACCTTGATGTGCGACTTCCAACGGCGGGCGGCCATAGCGATTCGCGCCCGCGAAAACTACGCGACCTTTGTTAACAATCGAATCGACGTGAAAAACTTCGCCAGCGACAAATTGGGCCAGCAAATAATAGGAAGCGCGCTCGCGCAAACTATCGCGCTGGTTCAGTTCCTCGACGATGCGCCAGACCTCATCGGAGTTCTCAACTTTGCGAATGCCGATGGCGGAAACATCTGAACGCGGTTTCAGGATCCACGGCGGCGGCACACGTTCAATGAACTCGCTGACGTCGCCAGGATGCGTTAAGGGAACGAAATCAGGCACCACCACGCCGGATGCTTTCGCGGCTTCAGCCATTCGCAGCTTGTCGCGAAAAGTTCGAGCAGCGGAACTATTCATTCCGGATAAACAAAAATGCTCACGGACAAGCGCCGCAGTCATGACATCAAACTCTTCCAAAGCAATCACGCGATCCGGTTTCGTTTCACGTGACAGGAACGCCACCAGGTCGATGAACAACAGCACGTCCGCGTCGTTAGGCACCGCCATTAGTTGATCGATGCTGTCGCGCGGCCAATCCTCGTTGAGCAACTTTTCCTTCGTGACCAGGATGACCTGGCAACCAAGCCGCTGGCATTCACGAATGAAGTCGCCGCCTTTGAAGTAGGTGGCCAGGCAGATGATGTTGAGTGGACGTGATTCGGATTCCGTCATGGGGTGAATGTTTGCGGTCCGATAAGCCTCAGCTTGTCGTGACGCCGCGAAAACAGACTTTTGTCGGACAATATAAACCTTTTGCGGAAACAAGGTCACCTGATAAGGTAGGCACGGTCTAGTCATCCCCGTTCCAACTACAGCTTAAATTACAAGCAATGATCTTTCGCGGCCCCTATCCCGAAGTCACCATTCCTGACGTCTCGATAACTTCCTTTGTTCTCGGGAACTCCGCCGCGCTCGCCGACAAGGCGGCATTAATAGAAGGCGAGACCGGGCGAACGATAACTTATGCGCAACTGGCAGATTCCGTTCGGCGCGCGGCTGCGGGTCTGGCGGGGCGCGGTTTCAAACAACATGAAGTGTTCGGCATCCTGAGCCCGAACGTGCCTGAGTTTGCGATCGCTTTCCATGCAGTCGCCACGCTCGGCGGCGTCTGCACGACAGTCAATCCGCTCTACACCGAACATGAGATTGGGCTGAAACTGAAAGACGCGGGCGCCCGATTCCTGGTGACTGTTCCCGAATGTTCAGCTAAGGCACTCGCGGCAGCAAAGGAAGCAAACATCGAAGAGGTGTTTGTCTTTGGTGAAGCAGAAGGCGCCACGCCCTTCTCTTCATTGCTGGAGAACGATGGAGATTTTACCGAACCAAAAATCAATCCAAGTGAAGACCTGGTCGCGCTTCCTTACTCAAGCGGCACCACGGGCCTGCCCAAGGGCGTGATGCTGACGCATCGCAATCTGATCGCGAACATGTGCCAGATGCAGGGCCTCGATTACTTTTTCGAAAGCGACACGTTAATTTGCGTGCTGCCGTTGTTTCACATCTACGGCCTGGTGGTGGTTCTAAACATGGGCCTACACAAAGGCTCCACCATCGTCACCATGCGCCGGTTTGATCTGGAGTTGTTCCTTCAAGCGGTACAAAAATACGGCGTCACGATGGCGCATATTGTGCCGCCAATCGTGCTGGCTCTCAGCAAGAGCCCGCTCGTCGATAACTACAACCTGCCAACACTACGCACGCTTTTTTCGGGGGCCGCGCCGTTGGACGAGAGGCTTACGCGCGCTTGCATGACGCGCCTTGGTTGCGACCTGCGCCAGGGCTACGGCATGACGGAGACGAGTCCAGTAACTCATTCTTCGCCCGCCGACAAGAGCCAGGTAAAGTTTGGCTCCGTCGGCACGCTGGCGCCGAACACGGAATGCAAAATCATCGATCTCGCGACCGGCGAAGCGCTTGGTCCAAATCAGGAAGGCGAGGTTTGCGTGCGTGGCCCACAGATTATGAAAGGCTATCTGAATCGCCCTGAGGCGACCGCGCAAACGATCGATCCTGAAGCCTGGTTGCACACCGGCGACGTCGGCTATGCGGATGAAGATGGGCATTTCTTCATCGTCGATCGCGCCAAGGAATTGATTAAATATAAAGGTTTTCAAGTGCCGCCGGCGGAGTTGGAAGCGGTTTTGCTAACGCACCCGTGCGTGCTGGACGCAGCCGTAATTCCCTTGCCTGACGAGGAAGCGGGCGAAGTGCCGAAGGCATTCGTGGTACTCAAAGGTGAGACAAGTTCGCAGGCGATCATGGATTTTGTGGCGGGTCACGTAGCTCCACACAAAAGAATTCGCGCGCTCGAATTCATTGATAAGATTCCCAAGTCGCCCTCAGGCAAAATATTGCGGCGCATGTTGGTCCAATCAGATCGCGAAAGGAAAGAAGTGAATGTCTCCGGAAGTGATAGCAAGAACAGTTAAGGCTTATTTCGCTGCGTTGCGCGCAATGGACCAGCAGGCCTGGGTAAATACATTTGCCGAGGACGCCATCAGTTACGATCCCGTCGGTGCTCCGGCAATCAACGGACACCAGAAGCTGGGCGAGTTCTTTCAAACAATTATGGCGGCTTTCAAGGAAGTCGGCCTGACTGAGAACGACGTTTTTATCGCGGGCAACAGTGCCGCGGTGAAGTGGACCGGCAAAGGCACCAGCAAACAGGGACGCGCCGTGCACTTCGCAGGCATCGACGTGTTCACGATCAATGAAGCGGGCAAAATCGAGACACTGCACGCCTATTGGAACCCGGCGGAAATGGTGGCGCAGCTTTAACTACGCGCCGGTAGTTCGCTAAAATCTGATTACGCCACTGCCAGGGCTGATCCAGGTTCATGGGAGCTAGCAATATGAAATTCATCGCCCTAAAAAGTTCCTCGCTCGCATTACTGCTGCTGACGTTGGCGTCTTTTCTGTCGGCGCAGTCTCCGGTGAAGACTAGCGAATGGGAAACGCTCCGTCCGGACGGAGAGTTTTTCTCAGTGCAGATGCCGAAAGGCTCAACCGCGCAATCGGGCAAGGAGACGTATCACAAGTTCGAACTGAACACGAGCACCTATGTTTCGCAACTTCCCGGCGGACCCGTCTTCGCCGTCGTTGCGCTCAGCGGAATCAAATCCAATCCGGCCCTGTATTCCGAGATGGAGCGTTTGAATTCATACGTCGACGCTTTCAAGAATCTGTTCCCGCTAAAAATTCGACCCAAAGGAGCAGTAGCGAAACTGACGTTGGTTGGTGACAAAGTTCTGCAAGGCAACACGGGACGCGAATACCGTCTGACGGTTCGCAGTTCCCCGCCAGCGAACGCAGGCCCGTTAGAGCCCGAGCTTTCTGGAACAGCGCAGGTGTTTGCCACGAGGAAACGTTTCTACGCCGTCGTGTTCCTGAATACGAAGAAAGACGATGAGTTGCAGGAACAGTTTTTGAGTTCCTTCCTGATTCCAGAAAGGATCGTGCCGGCTGCAACCGTGGCCGCGGAACCCTCGGGCGACCCGCAAGTTCAAAGAGCAAACTCGGAAACCAGAGAAGCGCCTGCCGCTGAAGCAACTGCAGCCGAAGCCGCGGCTGCTTCTCAGCCTGCTCCGAACGCCGGCGAAGCGAATGACACGCCGCACGCAAAGAAGCGTGGTCCGATTTCCGGTGGGGTACTTAACGGCAAAGCTCTGTTCCTGCCGCAACCTGAATATCCGGCGGCGGCGAGAGCTGCCGGCACGGCCGGTACTGTTGTGGTTCGCGTAACAATTGACGAACAGGGCAACGTCATTTCCGCGGGCGCCGTGTCGGGACCACCCGCATTGCAGCAGGTCAGCGTGAATGCAGCAACGCAAGCAAAATTCCCACCGACGCTGCTGATTGGCGAGCCAGTGCAAGTGATTGGAATCATCACCTATAGCTTCGTTCGCTGATGCGGGCGGTGCGGATTCTCGCAACTCTTTATGGAGCGCGTTCTAAAAAGACTGGACCGAGTTCACCAAAAACTAATGGCGACCGTGGCGCCGTTGGATGAAGTGGTGTTCGCGCAACCACCAGCCGCCGCTAGCTGGAGTGTCGCGCAAATCATTCAGCATCTGGCCCTGGTTGAAGATCGCGTGATCAAGGACCTTGAGAAAGAAGTTTCCCGGCCGCCACGAAAGGTAAGTTTTCTTCGGCGGTTCGTGCCGACGTCGATCGTTTCCTCCCGACTGCTCCGCGTCAAAGCGCCGCAGGCTGTTAATCCCGAAACCAACGCGGCCCCGGCCGAAGCAAGTGAAATCGCCGGCAAATCAGCGGCGATCGCAAACTACAATCGCGCACGCAGTGATTTGAAAACACTTTGCGCCACTCATGGCAGCAATCGCTTGCGGCAAATTGTTTTCAAGCACCCCTTCCTCGGCGAGATCAATGGCGTTGCCACAGTGTCGTTCGTCGGCTATCACGAGCAACGGCATTACAAACAGATTCGTGAAGTGCT
>JBDTTW010000063.1:0-7214 GCA_039930405.1 bacterium | reverse complement strand
CAGTTTATTCAGCGGCGGTTCAAGTATGTATCCAGCAGGCAATCTGTTTGTTCCGGTAGCGCACGGGCAACTGGAGGCGATTCTCAAGCAGCCGCGCGTGGTGGCGAAAGGCGTGGCGCTGGTGCTACACCCGCACCCCCTGGGCGGCGGCACGATGCACAATAAGGTCGTCTTTCGCGCGGCTGTGGCCTTAAATGAGGCTGGACTCACGACGTTGCGAATAAATTTTCGCGGCGTGGGTCAGAGCAGCGGAGAGCACGACGAAGGGCGAGGTGAACTGGAGGACGTGCGCGCTGGTTTGGATTATCTTGTGCAAGAGTTTCCCGAACAGCCGATAACGCTTTGCGGTTTTTCCTTCGGCGCCCGGGTCGGTTTGGAAGTCGGAATCTCTGACGAACGAGTTATGAACCTGATCAGCATCGGCACACCCGTTGATAAATACGATTTCAGTTTTCTTGAGGCCAACCGCAAGCCGATTCTTTTTGTCCACGGCGATCATGACGAGTTTGGCAGTCTCCCCGGGCTAATGAACTTGGTAGAAAAGGTCCAGCAGCACAACACGAGCGTAAAGGTCGCGGTCATCAAAGACTGTGGCCATTTCTTCGCAGGGCATTTGGACGAATTGAAGCAGGTGATCACGGATTGGGCCGTGCTGCAAATTCAGCGCTAGTCGCAGCAATCGCGAGCCTGGCTGAAGGGGTTAATCACGAGCGACTTTTGCCGGCTCATCATTTCGTTCGGAATACGAACCGGGGCACAGCTTACGAAGAGAGCGGCGAGGATACGCTGGGCCTCGCTGACCTGGACCAGGCAATTCGCCTGGATGAAAAATTCGCGAGAGCCTATGCTGTGCGCGGTGTGATCAGTTTGAAGCGGCGTCAGGATGCCGCAGCACAACAGGATTTCGCTAAGGCGTTTCAACTGGATCCTGCGCTGCACGGCGAATTCGATCCTATTATCAAACAACTGCGAGAGAGGCAGTGAAGAACGTAAAGCAACCTGTTAGTTTGCGTTGGCTGCCCGGGCTCTCAGCTTGAATGCCAACGAGCCACCGTAAACTAACAGTTTGCTTTACGAAGAAAACAATATATGGAACCCAAACGCGATCCGGCAATACGAATCACGCTGCTACCCCGCGACACAAACTCTGCGGGCACAATTTTTGGTGGCGTCATTCTCAGCTACATCGACATGGCGGGGGCGATCGAAGCGCACCGGCACACCCGCATGCCGCGCTTCGTCACCGTTGCCATGCGCGAGGTCATCTTCCACAAGCCCGTGTTTGTTGGCGATTTAGTTAGTTTTTATGCCGAAACCGTGAGCGTCGGACAGACTTCGATAACTATTCGGGTGATAGTTGAAACCGAAAGAGTAGGATCGACAACAGAAGTGCTTCGAGTTACAGAAGCAGAGGTGGTCTACGTTGCCGTGGATGAGAACCGGCAGAAGACCAGGATCGTGAATTGTGAATCAGCAACCTAACGATTTACTAATTCAGCAGCGCCTGCATGCGGTGAAGGCCGCTGGCTGCTTCGGTAAAGCCCGGTTGTTGTTCAAGTGCTTTGCCATAGTGTCGCGCCGCGTCGAGGTATTTCTTGCGCGCTTCGTAAGTGCGGCCGAGATTGAAATGCGGAAAGGCGTACGACTCATAACGCGGCGCATAAAGCGCGCGCTTGAACCAGCGCACACTGCTGTAAGCATCGCCCTTGGCTAGCAGGTAGCTGCCGATGTCGTTGTAAGGATTTCCCAGCGTCTCGTCGACGCGAATTGCTTCCAGGCATTCTTCAATCGCTTCGTCATAGCGGTTCTGAAAACTATAGACCCAACCAAGAAACGTATGCGCTTCAGCAGTGGGATGAGTTTCGATTGAGCGTTTGTAAAGCTCGATCGCTTCGTCGAAATTCTCTGCAAGCTGCGCCTGATAAGCTTCGTGGAAAAGCTGCCTGGCTTCATACTTCGCCGCCGGCGAAGCATCATCTTCGTAAACGTTTTCGTTCATCGGTGCTTAATTACAATCTTGCCATTTCGGCTGTTTGAATCTTACTACTTTGTTCCTGGGCCGAAGAATCGATAACATGAATTATACTTGGGCTGCGTTGGCTGAGCGAAGTTAAGCGCAATAATTTTGGAGTTTCGGGCGGCTTCCCGGCGCTGCGAGTAATCTAAAGTACCAGCATGGCTAACGAAACACTCTTCATTACCGGTTTCCCCGGCTTCATCGCCAGCCGCCTGTTGCGACGCCTTGCGGAGGGCGGTGACCGATTCTTGCTCCTGGTGCAACCGGCGCTTGCGGAACAAGCCGGCAGGGAACTGAGTGCCATTGCCGAGCAAACCGGAACCCAGCTTGCAAATTTTGAGATTCTGCCGGGAGACATCACCGAATCCGAGTTGGGTCTGACGCAAAACGATCTTGAGCGAGCGCGTTCTGAATCGACGATACTGTTCCATCTCGCAGCGATCTACGACCTGGCGGTCGCGAAAGATCTGGCGATGAGTGTGAACGTCGAAGGCACACGCAACGTCAATAGCTTTGCGCAGACGCTGACTGCTCTGCGCCACTATCATTATGTTTCGACCTGTTATGTAGCCGGCAAACGGACTGGCCGCATATTCGAAAACGAACTGCGACATGACGCCGGCTTTCGCAATTATTACGAAGAGACCAAGTATCTGGCAGAAACCGAAGTGGAGGATTTGAAATCAGAACTACCGATCACTATTCACCGGCCTGCGGTGGTGTGCGGTGACTCCCACACCGGTGAGACGGCGAAGTATGACGGGGTCTATTATTTGATCAATTATCTGCTTAAATGGCCGTCGCTACTTTCAAATTTTAATATCGGCAACGATGACGTCAGCTTGAACCTGGTCCCGGTGAATTTCGTCGTCGAAGCCATGGCGGCTCTGGCTACGGACCTAAGCGCGGCGGGGAAAACGCTACAACTTGCCGATCCCGATCCACTCACAACCCGCGAACTGTTTAACTTGATCGCGCGCCGCCTGGTGGGCAAAGAAGCACGCATCACGGTGCCTGCGCGCCTGGTCGAGTCTTCGCTGATGCTGCCGCCTTCGCCTGCGCTTAGCGGCTTACCCCATCGCGGCGTGCCTTACTTTTTCCTGAAGCAAAGCTACGACACTACGCAAGCCAGCCAATTACTTGCACCTCACGGCGTGACCTGTCCACCGTTCTCAAGTTACGTAACGACGATCGTCGATTACGCCATGAATCATCCGCACCTTTCCTGACCCGCTGAAAACAAACTTTGCTGTGAATTGAGTGGCCCACATCAGGCGGCAAAGCCGAAGCGGAGGGGCAATGACTTCGAGCTAACCACCCGCTCTTTCCCGATTTGACAATCGCATATTTTAGAGTTAGTCTAAATATCAATCCATGGCAAAGCCGATTAGAACAGACACCGGAGCGAGGCTGACGCGACAGCGCGAAGCCGTGCTGGGGGTCATTCGCGAGCGCGAAGATCATCCCACTGCCAATGACATCTTCGAGGCAGCACGGCAACGCTTGCCGGGCATTAGTTACGCCACGGTTTATAACTCGCTGCGCTTCTTGAAAGAAGCGGGGTTGGTGCATGAGATCAAGTTTGGCGACAGCGCCAGCCGCTATGATCGCGAGACTGACCGGCACGATCACGCTCTTTGCAGCCAGTGCGGAAAGTTGGTCGATTTTGATCTGCCGCAGGCGGCGGAATTGATGAAGGCGGCAGCGCGCCGCTCAAAGTTTAAGCCTGAGTCGGTCCACTTGACGCTGAAAGGCTTGTGTCCCGATTGCTGCGAATAACAATTTCTGATTTCGAAACAATAAACCTACTTGGAGGAATGATGACAACAGCTACAGCAACAGCGACAGAGAAGGCGATGGTCGGCCAGCCGACGCCGGATTTCGATATGGCCTCGACGAAAAATATCGAGAAGCTCAACGAGAACGTCAAGCTTGCGGATTACAAAGGCAAGTGGCTCGTCCTTTTGTTTTACCCACTCGATTTCACTTTTGTTTGCCCGACGGAGCTGACAACCTTCAGCGATCGCTATGAAGATTTCCAGGGCATTGGCGCCGACATTATTGGCGTTTCCACCGATTCGGTGTTTTCGCATCGTGCCTGGATACAGACGCCACGCGACAAGGGCGGCGTTGCGGACCTGAAATATCCCTTGGCCGCCGATGCCACCAAAACTGTGGCGCGTGATTACGGCGTGCTGATCGAAGATCGCGGCATCGCGCTGCGCGGTTTGTTTGTAATCGATCCGGAAGGGATTTTGCGCTACAAAGTGGTGCACGATCTGAACATCGGACGCTCGGCGGAAGAGACGCTGCGAGTAATTCAGGCGCTGCAAACCGGCGGACTTTGTCAGGCTGAGTGGAAGCCAGGTCAGAAGACTCTGAATGCGTAAACCGTGAACCGTGAATCGGGAACCGGTAAGTCGAACACCGAATCTTCGGTTATCGATTCCCGGTTCCCGGTTTCCGAGGCAAAAAGCTATGGGAATGAGAATTGGAACACTAATGCCGTCGCTTGATGGCGCCACCGAATGGATTAACGGCACGCAAGCGCAAGCTGAAGTTGGGGCGCAGGGCCAGCCAACGCTGGTCCATTTTTGGTCGACGAGCTGCGGTATGTGCAAAGAGAATCTGCCACGGGTTGCGACCTGGCGCGATGAACTGCGAGAAAAAGGTTTGCGCGTGATTGCCGTGCACATGCCGCGCTATGAGGCGGATACCGCTGTGGAGCAGGTGCGTGACATGATTGCAAAGTACAACATCACCGAGCCGTGCGCTGTCGATAACGAGCACAAACTGCGCGACGCTTTTCAAAACGAACAGGGCTACGTGCCTGCCTATTACCTTTTTGATCGCGCAGGGAAGTTGCGAGGATTTGCCGCGGGGGAACGAGGTCTGGATCTACTCAAGGCCACGCTTGATCGCGTGTTGGCACAAACTGCTGAAGCTGTGGTCTCGTAACCTCAACCCAGCGCGCGGGCCAGTTGCTCAAAAACAATTACGAACAGGTAAACGCTGACGGCCGCTGCCGCTAGTGCCAAGCCCGCCAACAACAGAATGATTACGCCCACAAACAACCAGTCGCTAAGTTTTCCGCTGCGCGCCTCAGCCGCGGAAACGGTGGCGCGCTTCCTGACCAGCGCGATGTTCTTCTGATTTGATTTCCACCAGGCATCGAAAAGATCGCCAACCAACGGCAGCGAACCAACCAGATAATCGATGCCGATATTCAGGCCCATGCGCAGCAAAGTAATTTTGGGAACGCGATAGCGAACCGCAGACGCAAGAATGTAGAAAGACGCGAGCGACGTGGCCGTATCACCAAATCCCGGAATCAAACCCACCAATGCGTCCAGGCCAAAGCGCCATCCCAGACCAGGGATGCGAATCAGATCATCCATTAACCAGGCAAGATGTTCCAGACTTTCATCGATAGTGATAGAAGTCTCGGCACGTTCCATTCGTCTTTCAGTCTTGAATTTTTCCATCATTTAATGAAATTGTTCTGGAGCCAGAGGTTCTTAACGTATTCGCGTCATTTGTTGCCAAAAGAACTTGCCCACGCGAGCAAAAGCACTTAAGGCATTCCGATCGTTCCCGCGTTGTGCATTTGCTTTCGCCGGCAGCCCCATCGAGTTTGCCAGTTCCTGATCCGGGCCAGATATATCTTCGTCACCACGTTTGCTGGACAGCCAGCGAGTGATAGTACGAGCTACCATTCGTCTTTGTTCGACCTGAGTTTCCGCCATGATCGCGCTGCGTAAGTCATCGAGCCCTACGATCTCACCTTGATGAGCCTGGTAGTAGTTTCTTAACGCCTTCAGTAATTTCGCTTCGCCGAGCAGGCGTTGCAACTGCACAAACATCAAAGCGCCTTTTGCTGTCACCACGGCCGAGTATTGAAACGTATTTTGATAATCGCGCGACGGCCGATCGGCATTCATGTCCGCGCCGCCGAACGTGCGGTACAAACGATAGACGCCGCGCAGTTGGTCTTCGAGCACCGCAGCGGCTCTTTGTTCGCCGTAAAGCTCGCGAAAATACAGCAGCGCAGACCATCCGGCCATTGATTCATCCAACACCGGTTCGCGTGCGGGATTGTTACCGACCACACCGCCCCACCACTGATGGCTGATCAGGTGAGCGACGCTCCACTCCAAACTTTGCTCAACCGCCGGACGCTGTTCGCGAATAATTTCCGGCAGGTTGCGCACGCTCGGCGAATCGAAATCAACATAAAAGGCGCTGGCGATTACATCCAGACCGGCAAACTCAGTGCTGCCCAGGCCTGCGACCAGAGGCGCTTCGGCAATGCTGACCGTGTTTAGTGGCAGCGCGCCAAACCTGGAAGTAAAGATTCGCAAAGCTTCGGACGCGTTTGCCAGCACGCGTTTGCCGATGCGCTCATGTTCGGAAAGAAAGATAGAGCGCAACGTAATATCGCCGACCTGCTGTTGTTCAGAACGCAAGTTAGGACCGGCGAGTATGGCGAAATCGCGCAAGGCTTGGCCTGAAAACCTACGTTCGCTGGACGAACCTGTTTCACCACCAGAAGTAAAAATAGCAACTCCAGGCGCCGCGTTTATGGAAACATCGTAGTCCGCCGCCTCATTGAAGATGATATCGCCGATCCCGGGATCGACTTTGCGTTGCCAATCTGTCCGGTCATGAACCGCCAGCACCGGATATGCAGTGCCGAGCAGCATCACGCTGCGGCAACGAAAGTTGAGATCGCGCGCGCGCCGGAGTTCGCGCTCAGCTCGCAATGCCGCGCTGACCTGTTTGACCACGTGCGTTGTTAGGCCGGTTTCCTCGGCATCGATTTCCGGCACTCTGCCTTTGAAGCCGATGAAGACTTCGGTTGACCCTCGGGCGGAAACCGGTTCACGCAGATTAACGCGCAACACCGTGCCTTGCTCTTCCAGTGAATAACTCAGCATTGGGCCGCCGTCCGCCGAACGCACCGCGGTAATCTCCATTCGCGGCTCGTCGTCTTCGATAAACGCCGGGCTTGTTGCGGATGGAGAAGCAGTGCTCGTCCCACGCAGGTTGGAATACAGGTGAAAGTAGAGAACTGAAGTTGAGTGATCGTCGCGATTTATCCAGCGCACACTTTCCGAGCCGCTGTACGTGCGCGAATCGAAATCGAGTTTTAGCTGAATCTGGTAATGGTGAGTGGAGTGCTCGGGGGGTTGTGTTT
>JBDTTW010000062.1:0-9597 GCA_039930405.1 bacterium | reverse complement strand
GCGTCATCGCGCGTTCCAACATCTGTTCGCTCTCCGCATCGATCGTGCAATAACGACGAATCATGCGCGGCGTCATGGCGGAGTTGGAAAATATTTTCTCCTGCTCCAGGCGGATCCGCTGTCTGTCTCTGGCGGCAATCACGCGATCGCGAATCGTATCTGAGCCGTCAGTTTCTGGCGGTGCATCGCCTCTCAGATCGCGAAACTTAACCGCCGGCACATCAATGTGAATGTCTATGCGGTCGAGCAAGGGTCCTGATATGCGGCCGACGTAACGCTGAATCTGCAACGGCGAACAACGACACTCGCGCGTGGGATCGTTCCAAAAGCCGCAAGGACATGGATTCATCGCCGCCGCCAACATGAACGATGCAGGAAACGTCAACGACATTGAAGCACGACTGATAGTTACTTTTTGATCTTCGAGTGGTTGGCGCAGGACTTCCAACACGCTGCGATCAAATTCCGGCAGTTCATCCAGAAACAAAACGCCTTGATGGGCCAGGGAGACTTCTCCCGGCCGCGGCACGGCTCCGCCACCTATTAATCCGGCATCGCTGATGGTGTGATGTGGAGAGCGAAACGGCCGCGCCGTTACCAGTCCCGCGCGGCCGGTCAAGCCGGCCACCGAGTGAATTTTCGTTAGTTCCAACGCTGCTTCGAACTCCAACGGCGGCAGGATCGTAGGCAGCCGCTTAGCGAGCATTGTTTTCCCGGAACCGGGCGGGCCAATGAGCAGAATGTTATGAGAACCGGCGCTGGCGACTTCGAGCGCGCGCTTCACTGAAAGTTGGCCGCGGACCTCGCGAAAGTCGACATTGTAGTGATCGGTTTGTCCCAGGATTTCATTTGGATCGACTTTCAAAGGCGCCGGAGGATTTTCGGAACGCAAGGCCGCAATCAATTCGACGGCACTGCGCAGATTGGCAACTGGATAAACATTGACGCCGGACACCACCGCGGCTTCCTTGGCATTCTCGTCAGGAAGAATGACGTGCTTGATTAGAGCATCGCGCGCGAGAATAGCGATCGGCAAAGCGCCTTTGATTGGGCGCACGCGGCCATCAAGCGAGAGTTCGCCAACACACAAAGTGTGAATCAGATTGTTCTGCTCGGCCAGGTCGCCGTTGGCGCCAAGTATCCCAAGGGCGATTGGAAGATCGAAGCTTGCTCCCTCTTTGCGAACATCGGCTGGGGCGAGATTAATAGTTATTTTCTGAAAAGGAAAAAAGAAGCCACAGTTGCTGATCGCCGCGCGAATGCGTTCACGCGACTCGCGCACGGCAGCGTCTGGTAGTCCGACGATAGTGACGGTTGGCGATGCCTCGGCCTCGCCGCGCATCGGGGTTAAATCGACTTCAATGTCGACGAGATCTGCGTTGATGCCATAGACGGCCGCGGACAGAGTACGAAAAAGCATAGGAGAAGCTTCCTCTGCAAGGATGGTGAAGATCGAAGAGCATTTATTAAGCGGCGGTTGAGGGTGAAAACGAATCGAGCGCGCTAGCGACAGTCGACAGCGCGCTCAACTTGGCTTGCCAGCGTTCGCAAGGGATGAACGCGGCAGAAGACTAGGATGTCAAAACTATCTGCGTCGCGAAGGAGCTGCTGCTGTTGTTGGAAGGCGAATCTCCTGGCCGACGCGAAGTTCCGCTTCAGGAGTCACACCATTCAAACGAGCTACTTCATTTGCATCGAGATTATGAGCGGCAGCGATGCGGGAGATTGTGTCGCCTTTGCGCGCGCGCACTTTGCTCAATGCCGGGGCAGCAGGTTGATCTGTTGTAGCGGGCTTAGCACGCCGCCAACTGGTTAAGCGAACACCACTGTTGGGCACCACAAGTTTTGTGGTGGCTTTCAAATCGACGCCGGTATTCATCGCTTGCAGTTGCGAGACGCTAACTCCGGTACGATTCGCCACGGCCTGTAGGTCTTCGCCTGGCGCCACGGAAATCACACGCGCTGAGTCGCGCCGTTCCGCCGGAACCCGCTTCAGAATCGCGTAAAACTGTTTGCCTTTGCCTGCCGGAACGCGAACGTTGTACGCCTCGCCTCGAGGAGTAACATCACGCCGCAGTTCAGGGTTGAGACTGCGAACATAGTCCACGCTGGAATCGGTCGCTTCGGCGACGAGTTGCAAACTTGTAGTGTTTGAAACCTGCACCACGTCATAACCCATCGGCGCATCGGGCTTAATACCCTTGAAGCCATACTTCTCCGGATTCTTTGCAATCAGGATCGTGGCCAGAATGTTGGGAACGTAGTTGCGCGTTTCCTGATAGATATAAGGATAGATAGCCCAGAAGTTTGCGGTGCCCGCCCGCGCGATACCGCGATCGACATTTCCCGCACCGGTATTGTAAGCGGCCATCGCCAATTCCCAGTTGCCGTTGTAACGGGTGGCCAGACTCTTTAGATATTTCGCTGACGCGCGTGTGGCCTGTTCATAACTATTGCGCTCATCAATCCACGCGGTTTGCTTCAAACCAAACTGCCGGCCCGTTCCGGGAACAAATTGCCAAAGTCCTGAAGCCGACGCCCAGGAAACTGCCTTTGCGCGCCAGGCACTTTCAACCTGACCGAGCCAGGTGATGTCCACCGGCACGCCTTCTTCTTTGAAGATCTGACGGGCCATCTTCATGAACTGCCCTGATCTCTTGAGACCCGATTCCATCGTCCCACGACCGCGGCCCTGATAATAATTAATGTACTGCTGGATGAGCGGATTGATCGTAAAACCGAAGTTTACATTCTGCTTCGCCTGTTCCAGTGCCAGCACGTCCGCGTCGGAAACATTTTGTTCTTCCGGAGTCAGTACCAGTTTGCTGAGATCGTCAAGCGGCGAAGGTTCAAACTTCTGCTCGCGAAATCCGATTTGTGGCGGATCAGATTTCTGCGGAGCTGCGGAATTGTTTTGAGCAACCAACTCGGTAATGTTGCTCGATTGAACCGGAGTGCGGCCCAGAGGAACTTCCTCGCGGTAAATCTTTTCAACTAACTGTAAATAGAAGGTCTGTAGTCGCTGGCTGGCGCGCACATCCAAACCTGATTCCAGTATCGAGTCGACGGCTTTATCAAACTCGTCACGGGCTTGTTCACGTTTATTGTCTTCGAGATTGAGTTTGCCTTTGCGGAAATGATCGTCGGCTCTCGATATCACTTCACCCACTTGCGCGTCGCTCTTCTCGACATCATTGGGGATGGAGCGAGCTGACGAACCGGCTGGAATCTGCGCGGACACGACGGTAGCGGAAATCATCAACAGCGAAATAAGAGTTATCCGCTTTATGGGGGTTACCAAGCTCAGTGACATTAACCGTCGTTCTCCTTGAGTGCTAGTACGAAATTCCAGACCGATTTCCCTGGGGATTTTAGCAGCCTCCACTTTTGCGAGGGTTTAAGGCTCCTTGTACCTGGTTGGATACCAAAATGCTCCAAAATCGAAGCCAAAGTCAGTCCGGAGGTTATCACACGATTTTCCAGAGTGTCAAACAAACCACATACCAAATAGATGCTGAAACGGTGCATTTTTCCCTTACTTTTCGCAGACATCGGTGAAAAAGATGCAAGTGCGCCTGCATCGGTTGTGTGGCGCTAAACAGGTTATTCTGAGGGGCAAGAGCTGGAGCGAAGCGGCAACTGTCACGCGCCGGCTCTTGACCCCGGTTCAGGCTGGGACCACGTCAAAGAGAAACGCGCCTTTTGCAGGCCTTTGTTCCGCTTTTGAAATAAGAATCAATTTAATACAGGGGCGTAGGGACCTTCGCAAGATTTTGTTGAGATTCTGTACGCGAGCGAACCATTGGAGAAGGGCGGCACTCAGAGGATCAGTTTGGAACACCTATTGCTGATTTGGAGGCAAGTCTTCCAATCAAGATGAACTATTGACCCGGAATAAGGATCTTAGCGAAAACAATGTCAACAGCCCTCAAAAGTAAATCGCCAGCAACAGCAGAGCTGCCTGAGATAGCGCGGCTTCCGTCCCTACAGCCGACAGCCACGAGCGCAGTCCGCTTGTTCTTCAATCGCGAACTTAGTCTGCTCGAGTTTCACCGGCGTGTTTTGGAAGAAGGGTTTGTTGAGTCGAACCCCATCCTCGAACGACTAAAATTCCTGTCAATCTTCTCGGCCAACCTAGACGAGTTTTTCATGATCCGGGTATCTGGACTCAAAGAAGAGTTGGATGAGCAGGTAACCGAGCTGTCTCCTGACGGCATGACGCCCGGCGAACAGTTGAAAGAAATACGCGCGCGCGTGTTGCCGCTGGTTGCCGATCAAGCGCGCTGCTTGCTGAATGACATCCTGCCGGAATTGAAAGGTGCCGGGATCGAAGTCCGGCCGTATGGCGAACTGAACCGTGAACAACAAGCGGACCTGAATAGGTATTTTATGGAGAAGGTATTTCCAATTTTGACTCCGCTTGCAGTTGATCAGAGTCACCCTTTTCCTTATATCTCGCCGCTTAGCTTGAATCTGGGTTTAACGGTTACTGCACCCCCTGGATACTCGCCGGCTGATCCAAAACAAAAACATGGACCACGCTTCGTGCGCATCAAGGTTCCATCGGTTGTGCCGCGGCTGGTCCCAGTAGGTAAGTTGCAGACCAGGTTCGTGCTGCTGGAGGATTTGATCGAAGCGAACTGTGCTTCTCTTTTTCCCGGCATGATTGTCGACAAGTGCCACCGCTTTCGCGTTACACGGGATGCGGACATAGAAATTCGCGAGGATGAAGCGGAAGATCTCTTACGCGTCATTCAACAGGAGCTCCGGCAGCGTCGCTTTGGCAGCCCGGTGCGTCTGGAAGTTTCCGGCGGCATGCCTCAAGAGATGGTTGACTATCTGACCAAGTCACTCAATCTGTTGAACGAAGACGTTTATGGCATCGACGGGCCGCTCGCGATTCAGGATTTCATGTCGCTCTACAATTTGAATCGACCTGATCTCAAGGATAAAGGATTCGAAGCCTCGACCGCCGAATGGTACGGGAAGAGGTCGATCTTTGATGTAATGAAAGAGCGCGATCTTCTAATGCATCATCCTTTCGACTCCTACGACACCGTTACGAACTTTATTAACGAAGCGGTTGACGATCCGGATGTTGTGGCAATAAAGATTTGTCTTTACCGCACCGGGCCGGAATCGCCAATCCCGCCGGCCTTAATCCGCGCCAGTGAACAAGGCAAACAAGTGACGGCGCTGATTGAGCTCAAAGCTCGATTTGATGAGGAACATAACATTGAATGGGCGAGGCGGCTTGACGAGGCCGGGGTGCATGTTGTTTACGGTATTCTGGGCCTGAAAACGCACGGGAAACTCACGCTGGTCGTTCGGCGCGAGGGAGACTCGCTCAAGCGATACATGCATATTGCTTCAGGCAACTACAATCCAACCACGTCATGCACATATACCGATGTTGGTCTGTTCACTGCCGATGACACGATTGGAGCGGACGCATCGGAGTTGTTTAACTACCTGACGGGCTGCTCGCGACAGATGGAGTATCGGAAGCTCTTCGTCGCGCCGGTCAATCTGCGTGACAAGATGACCGCTCTGATCGATCGCGAAATAGAACATCAGCGCGCTGGTCGCCAGGGTCACATCGTGGCCAAGATAAACAGGCTTGCCGACAATCAGGTAATTGAAAAGTTATACGAAGCCTCGGCAGCCGGCGTGAAGATCGAGTTGATTGTGCGCGGTGTCTGCATGCTCCGTCCAGGCGTGCCGGGCTTGTCCGAGAACATCACCGTGCGAAATATCATTGGTCGCTTTCTGGAACACAGTCGCGTGTTTTACTTTGCTAACGGCGGCGACGCGGATGTCTACATTGGCAGCCCCGATTGGATGGCGCGCAATCTGAAACATCGCATCGAGGTAGTTACGCCCATTACCGATCGGGCCATGAAGACCTATCTCAAGGATGTTTTGTTGGCGGCCTATCTACGCGACAACGTTAGAGCGCGCGAACTGCAGATTGATGGGTCTTACGCGAAAACTCCACTCGCGCCCGATGAACAGCCTTTTGATGCTCAGGAGTTTTTCATCGAGAACGATTCGATGCTCTTAGCGAGCGTGACTCAATAGCTATTAGTCGAAGTCGCCAAGGTGATTAAAAAGGCCGCTCATCTGAGCGGCCTTTCTTGTTGGTTTAATTGAAAACCAGAGTATCTGCTGCGCTCAGACAGTTCTGGCCGCCGCGGCCTGTGGCATGCGCTGGGGGCGCGGGCTCGACGAAACCGGCGGCGTGACCTTCTCTTTCAGGGCCTCGCGAAAGACCTGTCGCATGTTGTCAACGAATACGAAACGTATGTCTTTGAAGGGCTCTTTTGGAACTTCATCAAGATCACGTCGATTCTGGGCCGGCAAAATAATTGTCGACACGCGAGCGCGCCGCGCTGCCAGAACTTTCTCCTTAACGCCTCCCACCGGAAGGACGTTTCCTCTAAGCGTAATCTCACCGGTCATGGCGACATCTTTTCGTATTGGTCGCATAGAAAGAGCTGAGACCATAGCCGTCGCTAATGTAATTCCGGCCGATGGTCCATCCTTGGGAATCGCGCCTTCAGGAATGTGGATATGCAAGTCGTAGTTACTGAAATCGTCCTCGTTAATTTCGAGTTCCTTCGCGCGCGACTTGGCGTAAGAGTAGGCAGCTTGTGCTGACTCGCGCATCACCTCGCCGAGTTGGCCCGTCAAAACCAAATTGCCTTTGCCTTTCATCCGCAGCGCTTCGATGAAGAGCACGTCGCCGCCGACCGCAGTCCAGGCCAGGCCGGTTGCAACTCCAATCTGATCCTTCTTCAGAACTTCTTCAGGAATTACTTTTGGCGCGCCCAGAAATTCATGAATGTTCTTGAGCGACACGCTGATCGTTCCTTTGTGGCCTTCGGCAATGCGCCGCGCAATCTTGCGGCAGATGCGGCCAATCTCTCGTTCCAGTTGCCGCAGTCCGGCTTCTTGCGTGTACTGTTGAATGATTGCGGTTAAAGCCGTCTTCGAAATATGCAGGTCTTTTGCCGAGATGCCGTTCTCTTCCATTTGCTTCGGCATGAGATGACGGCGCGCGATCTCGCGTTTTTCTTCTTCGGTATAACCGGCCAGGCGAATAATTTCCATGCGATCGCGCAGCGGCGGCTGAATAGTGTCGAGTATGTTGGCCGTGGTCATAAAGATGACGTTGGACAAGTCAAAAGTGATACCAAGGTAGTTATCACGAAAACTATTGTTCTGTTCCGGATCAAGCACTTCAAGCAAAGCGGAAGACGGATCACCACGAAAATCCGCGCCCACCTTGTCGACTTCGTCGAGCATGATCAGCGGATTGTTGGTGCCGGCCTGCTGAATCGCTTGAATGACGCGGCCGGGCATGGCGCCCACATACGTGCGACGATGTCCGCGTATCTCAGCTTCGTCGTGAACTCCACCCAACGACAAGCGAACGAACTTTCGATCGAGCGCCCGCGCGATTGAACGCCCCAGCGACGTCTTGCCGACGCCCGGAGGTCCAACCAAACAAAGAATCGGACCTTTCGGTTTCTCTTTCAGCTTCCGGACTGCCAATGCTTCAATAATTCGGTCCTTAACTTTTTCCAGCCCGTAGTGATCTTCATTCAAGATCTTTTCGGCCTTTTGCAAATCAAGATTGTCTTCCGACGACTTGGACCATGGCAGATCGGTCATGATCTCCATCCAATTCCGCAGGGTTGCGGTCTCGGCGGCGTCGGGGTGCATGCGTTCGAGCTTCTTCAACTGCCTTAGCGCTTCTTCCTCGGCAGGCTTTGGCATGTTTGATGTTTCAATCTTTTCGCGGAACTGGGCGACCTCTTCGGCCAGCTCGTTTCCTTCACCGAGCTCACTTTGAATCGCCTTCATTTGCTGGCGCAGATAAAACTCGCGCTGCGATCGATCAATATCGGCGCGCGCCTGGGTATTGATCTCCTGCTGCACAGTCAACACTTCGATTTCTTTGTTCAGCAGGTCGTTTACTCTTCGCAAACGCGCCGTGGTGTCGGCAATGTCTAAAACAGATTGCGCGTCTTCGACTTTAAGTTCGAGATTTGAGGCCGAGAGATCCGCCAGCCGACCGGCATCATCGAGGTTGGCGATTATCGCCATCACTTCCGGCGAAATGTTCTTGCCAAGATTGATCGCCTTTTCCATTGACGCACGGACGTTTCTCACCAGGGCTTCGACTTCAAGGGAACGCTCAGGCGGCAAAATTTCCTGCATCACGCGGACGTGCGCGCGAATGTACTGACCCGTCGTGTCAACCGACTCAATTTCGGCGCGCGCCAGACCCTGGACCAAAATGCGAATACGGCCATCGGGCAGCTTCAGCATGCGCATAATGACGGCGGCAGTGCCGACCTTGTACAGGTCTTCGGCGGCTGGCTCTTCTTTGTCCAGATCTTTTTGTGACGCGAGCAAAATCATGCGGTTCTCGCCCAGCGCTTCATCAACCGCCTTTATCGATTTCTCGCGCGAAACAAAAAGCGGCACTATCATAAACGGATAAATAACGATGTCGCGCAGTGGCAGGACTGGCAAGTCATCAGGAATTTGCAACTCCTGAGCGGTGTCCGCCACTTCTATGTCATCGACTAAATCTGTTTCTTTCACAATGGGCGTCGCGTTCAAATTGGCTGGCTCTTTTTTCATTTGTTCCCTTAGCCCTAGCTGGTAACTTCGTCCTTCACCGGTATCTTAAACTCCACTCCGCGCCGATCTTCGATTTTGGGCATTCGCACGATCAGCATGCCGTTGTCGATAGATGCTTCCGAGTCCTGGATGCTGACCGTCCAACGCAACGGCACGATGCGGCAAAACTTTCCAAAACTGCGTTCTGAACAAAGATGCGACAAGATCCGATTGCGCGGCAGGCGGCGTTTCTTCTCACCCCAGATGCGCAGTTGCGTATTCGTGGCACCCACTTTGATCTGCTCGGCGGTCAGACCGGGCAGTTCAACGCAAATAACAATCGCCTCGGCGCTTTCGCAAAGATCGACGGGGGGCGCCCAGGTTTCGGAAGCCAGCGGATCTTCAGCGACAGTTGCTTCCTGTAACGCTGCAAACAGCCGTCCCACGCGATCACGCAACCGCTGAAGTTCGAGCCGTTCGAGGCCGGTGGCACGCGCCGTCTTGATCATTCTCGATCCCTGTTTCAAAACTAATTCTTTCTGCTCGCCTGGTTGCGCGTCCGCACCAGGTGCTTCAACTCAGTCATAAACTCGGAAACGTCTTCAAACTCAAGATACACCGAAGCGAAGCGAACGTAAGCAACTTTATCCAACTCCTTCAAACGCCGCATGATCATTTCGCCGATTTTGCTGGTAGGTCTTTCGCGCTCGGACGATTCCTGCACATACTTTTCAATCGCGTTGACGATGGATTCTAGTTTCGAGGATGGTACTGGCCGCTTCTCGCAAGCTCGTAACAAACCCGCCATAACTTTATTGCGGTCGAACGGCTCGCGCCGGCCATCTTTTTTGATGACCATGTAGGGAATTTCGTCGATGCGTTCGTAAGAAGTAAATCTTCGTTCGCAGCGCAAACATTCACGTCGCCGGCGAATCGCTTCACCCTCGCGCGACTCGCGCGAGT
>JBDTTW010000061.1:0-4773 GCA_039930405.1 bacterium | reverse complement strand
ACTCCGTCGCGCCATCCGGAATATCTTCCGCGGCCAGCGTCAAATAATGCGGACACGTTTCAGCGGTGATTTTCAAGGCCGCGGCTTTCGCGGCTCGCAATTCGCCGAGCGCATCCGCCGAGGAGTGATGAACGATGTGCACTCGCGTGCCGAATTCGCGCGCCAACTTGATCATCAACTCGACCGCTTCGTTTTCCGCCGCCCGCGGCCGCGACGTGAGAAACGTCTGGTACTCAGTCGAACAGACATGCTCTGGCATATTTTCAACGGCGGAATGACAAGCCGGATTGCCTGCCCTGTCTATTGGCCCGGGAACTTCCGCGTGAACGATCAAGATTGTTCCCAACCGACTCAGCTCAGGCAAGGCAATCCGCAAATCTTCTTCAGTAACATTGGGAAATTCATCGACGCCGGAATGAATCAAAAAACATTTAAAACCAACTACGCCTGCGTCGCGCAACGCCGCTAGTTCACTCGTGTTTCCCGGGACCACTCCGCCCCAAAAACCAACATCAACAAGACATTTGTTTTTGGCTGCGGCTAATTTCTCGCCAAACCCGGCGAGCGTTGTCGTCGGCGGAATTGAATTCAGCGGCATGTCTACAATCGTGGTGATGCCGCCCGCCGCCGCTGCGCGCGTCGCAGTTGCAAATCCTTCCCATTCGGTTCGTCCAGGTTCGTTGACGTGAACGTGACTATCAACCAGGCCCGGCATCACAATCGCTTGCTCGTCCACATCGACCAGTTCACATCCGGCGGGAATATCTTCGTAATCCGCAACCGTTGTTATTTTGTCCCGCGAAATATGAATCGCTGCCGCCGCCAATCCATGCGGCAACACCACCTGTTTACTACGAATGACGAGATTCGGTGCTAGTGGCATAGGCTTTTAGTCTGTGCTGGCGGAAGTACCACAGACTGAAGTCTGTGCCACGCTCATTTTCAGACAAAGGTCGGCGGTGGCGGCGGCAAATTCGGTTGCAGCCCGCCCTCTGCCAGACCAAACACTTGCTCGTAGGCGGTGGCGATGGCAGCAAACGTAATCGGCAGTACCAGAAAGGCACCCACGTAACAAAAGAGCAGGCCGACAAAACTAACGAGCCCGTTGAGCAAAAGCATGCCGAGCAGTTGCCAAAAGTTTGCCATGCCGGCCTTGATGCTCAGCTTCACCGCGTTAAGTCCGGAGAGACGCCGGTCCACAATTAACGGGTACGCAAAAGTGAACCCGACAGAAACGATGATCAGAATTACCATCATCACCAGCCAAAAGATGGCGAACAGTCCAAAAAAACTAAACAGCGCAGTGGGATCCGGCTCGCCATTACGCGGCATCATGAAAATTAGTCCGATATAGAAAACAATGTATGAGGGCACGAAGATCACCAGGATGGGAACCAGGTGCAACAAGGTGGCGATCAGGCTGTCGCCAAAATAATCGAAACCTTTGAAGAGATCGCCAAACTCGATCGGCTGTCCGCGCTTGGTTTTGAAGAGCGCCAGGTAGATGCCGCACATCATTGGACCAAGCAGAATACCGAAAGGCACCACACTCCCAACCAGGATGCCCACGACAGTGATGCCGACGAACAGCCAATATTGATTTTTGATCAGGTTCCAACCAGCCTTGATACAAACAACCGGCTCGACTGCTTTGCGGCGAAATTCGGGGAAGTCAAAGGGGGGGCTCATTGATCACTTCTCCTCAAGGAAGCGGTTCTGATTTTTTCTCGCTTCGCCAACCGGCCTTATCGATCATCCATTGCAGGTGTCCCTTGATCGCCTCGGTATAAACCAGCGCGCCCATTTCACTTGGATGGCCCAGCGACGCATAGCGGCAAATCAGCAGTCGGTCTTTGCGCGCACTTTTTTCCGCAGGAGTTTCCTTCACGCCCTTCGGTTCTTTGAATGTTTCCTTGCAGCTGCGAATTCGGCTTTCGCGAACTTCGTCATTCGGTTTGTAGGCGTTCGTACCAAACGAAACGATAACGATAAATTTGCGCAGGCCGGAAAGCTTCGTCGACCCAAACATAAAATTCCACAGCAACGTTTCCGCGGCGGAAAATGAATGTTCGGGCCAGAAATCGATCTCGACGAATGACACTCTCGGTGGCAAACTTCTGGCTCCGAAATCGCTGTTAACCGCGTCAACAGCCGCGCGAAGATCCGCCGTTGACTCGCGGTACCAGAGTTCCGAAAGCTTGATCAGCCGGTCGCGCGTCTCTTTATCCGACATGCGTCGTGCTTCAGGCCTCTCGTTGTTCAGGCTCTTTGCCAGCAACCGGATAAAGGCGTTGTCGGCCGTGCTGTCGGAGATGATCCGGTAATAACTCGGCACGATCACCTGGGCATTTGGGAAACTCTCCGTTACCCGTTTCAACAAATCGTGCATGCCGACCTTACAGCTCGTATTGATTCGTTCGCGCAGCCAGACTGGGTCAGTGGTAACGTTCAGGAGATTGCTGACATCGACGTCGTTGATGCACCCGTCAAGCAAAATCAAATCTACTTTCGTGTTGCCTGGGCCATAGAAAGCGCGCGCGTGATCGAGTTCCTCATTGATTGTCGGATAAGGAAGGTTTACCTCGCCGTCGTTTGACTTGAACCTGGGTGCTTCTGCCGAGCCTTTTAAGAGGGCACCCGAATGCGCGAAGACTTGTTGGCTGACCTCTCGGTTTGTCTTTTCCCGGAGCCAGCATTTTATGCGCCAGGAAAACTTCTGCTCAGGCTTAAGACCCTGACCCCACATGATCGAATCACCCAGCACAAGCATTTCCAGCGGCGCGCCCGCGGCGGGCTTAAAGTCGCCGGGACAATTCGCGCGCGCGCTGACTGAAACAGTACAGAGCACGGCAACGCTAAATGCGAGGGCAAGCGTTTTACTTATGCATGTTCGGATCATGTTCAAAACGTGCCGACGTTAGGGCGCGAGTTGGGTAGTCTTAGTGAACATTAAACTCAAGCACTAAGCTGTTGCAGAAAGTCTGCAAGCAAATTAAGACTTACCTGGTGCCGATAATTGCTGGTGGAACGAATATCGTCAATAGGAACTATTTCATTTGCGAGTACCGCTCGGGCCCGATCGATTGACGCTGGATTTACTTCGCTGCCGCGCAAGGCGTCCTCGGTCTTCACGCAGCGCAACGGCACGGGGGCGATGCTGCCAAGAGCGATGCGCAAATCTTCGATCTTCTCGGCACGCATTTGCGCCGTGCCGGCGAAACAAACTTTGGATATCGCCTGCGCTTTCCTCGTTCCCACTTTGCGATAGTAATGCTGCAGTTTTTCTGTGCGGCGCGCCAGGCGAATGCGCGCCAACAGCTCGTCGGGCCGAATGATCATTTGCTTGTAGCCGGTGTGGAACCCGTGATAGGGAACCCAGCGCGCTCCTTTTAAAGAAACCAATTCGAGTTCTGCGTCATAGGCCAGCAAAGCCGGCGGTGAATCGGCGGCCGGCGACGCGTTCACAATGTTGCCGCCCAGCGTGCCGCGATTTTGAATTGCCAGTCCACCAGTTTCACACGCCGCCTGGCAAAGCATAGGAAACTCTTGCTGCAAAACTTTTTCCTGCTGCACCTCGGTGTAAGTTGTCAACGCGCCCAGCGTTACTTGCCGGTCCGTTACTTCTATACCGCGTAGTTCTTTTAGGTTCCAGATGTTGAGGTAGTTTTTGTGCGGCAGTTTGCCGGCTTCGAGCAAAACCATTAGATCCGTGCCGCCGGCGAAGGGTTTCCAAACGCCTGGTTCGCGAGCAAATATTTCTAAGGCGGAGCTCAAGTCCGGCGAATGAATCAACTGATACGATGGGAGGTACGCACGCATTAAGTTTTTGGGTGAACGGATTTCAAGATTGGCTGCGGATGCTCTGCCGCTTTTTGCTCTTTGAAGTACGGTTCAAGCTTTGCCTTCCGTAATAAAAGGCCGAGGCGATGCAGTTGGGATATGCGTTTCAGTCTCGTAGTTACTGCTTCAGCCGACATGTCAACCTTATGCATCTGACTCACCCTCATGCAAACTTTAATGTCGAGCGCGTCTTGATCGCTGTTACGAAGAGACTTCAGTTGGATCAATCCTTGCCGTGACACGACCGATAATAATCCATGTTCCCATTGGGCTTGAATTCTCGAGTCCCAGGCAGCTTGAATGGTTGGTCTTACTAAAAGAAAATACAAGGACAGAAGATCGTGCGAATCGGGATCGATCTTTGACACGCGGCGAATGTCAACAGATCGAAAGTCCATGTCCAAGCCACGAATGTTGTAGCCGAGCGAATCAGCCACCTGGAGAACTTGCGGGAGGGTCTGCGGCAACACCAACATATCTATATCAATGGTGGTTCTGAGATGCCCATGTATTCCCATCGCCATACCGCCGCATAACGCGTATTCAATTCCTTGCTCATCGAGCTTAGCCGCCAGGATCCGCAACTCGTCGACAATGTCTATCATCAATCTTGCCTCGTCTGACAGGCCCGCACCACAGATTCAAAAATCTTCATGTAGCCGGTGCAGCGGCAAAGATTGCCCGCCAGGCCGGTGCGTATCTCGGCGTCGTTAGGATTCGGGTTGCGTTCGAGCAGATCAACAGCGGCCAGCACCATGCCCGGCGTGCAGATGCCGCATTGCGCTCCGCCACAATCAATGAATGCCTGTTGCACCGCGTGCAGTTGATTACCGCTGGCGACGCCTTCGATAGTTTTGATTTCAGCGCCTGCAACCTGTGCGACCGGAACGAGACAACTGTTTACAATTTTGCCGTTTATGAAAACCGAACAAG
>JBDTTW010000060.1:0-2468 GCA_039930405.1 bacterium | reverse complement strand
ACTTCCAGACGCGAAGTTACGCAGACGGACACCGTTCGCAACGATCGCGGCGGCATCTCCGGAGCAACGGTGGGAATAATCGTAGTGGTAGCAATCGCGCTGATAACGATCGTCGTTCTGTTCCTGATGAACGGACAACAGACGGACGCAACCAACGCGAACCTGGCCGCGCAACAGCCGGCGGCCCAACAACCGGTGATCGTGCAGCAACCAGCGCAGCAGCAACAGCCGCCCGTCATCATTCAGCAACCAGCGCCAGCCGGCAATCAGCCTCCGGTGATTATCAATCAACCGGCACCAGCGGGCGCTTCTGCTCCGGTGAATACTTCCAATGACGGCCCGATTCAAACGGCCATCGACAAGAAGATTAGCGACGATCCGATGTTCTCAACTTTGGGAATCACCACCACCGTGCTTGATGGCAAGGTGACGGTGACGGGAACGGTCAAGAGCGAAGCGCTCAAGTCACAAGTCGACAGAATGCTGCGAGCCGTCCGCGGCGTGAAGCAGGTCGATAATCAGATAATCGTGATGAGCTGAAAAATGAATAGCTGAGTAGAGTTACTGAGTACTGAGTGCTGAGTAAAAACTTAAGAAGCGCCGCATTCCTATCGGGATGCGGCGCTTTCTTTCAACCACGCCCGAAGCACAATATGACAATAGTCGGGACTAGAAACTCGGACTCGGAACTAGAAACCCAGTACTATCCTCAGTAGCCTTCCGTATGTTGTCGCAGCCATTCGTCCAACTCTTCCTCGGTCGGCTCGCGCCCCAGGTCCTGGCGCAAACGTTCGTGCAGAAATTCATGCTCGGCGCGAGCAGCATCTCCCAACCCGTTTGACTCTTTGTCGGTCGGTTCGTCTTTAGAACCCATAAACTCGAATCTCCGCTGTTTCGATTGAGGTCTCGATTGTAAGATTTGCTTCCTCGCCTGTCACCACCAGCCGTCGCCGGTTGCCGCTGGCAAAAAAGTTGGCCTCGGTAATTACGCAGTCGACCTGCGGCTGCGTTAAGTGTCGCAGTCCTTCAGCATGCAGCTTAGGCGCCAGCAAATTGTCGATGTCGGCTCCAATCTCGCCGCGCGTTTGCTCGCTCACCGCAAGCTCTGCCCTCGCGACTGGATGAGGCAGCAACCCCATTGCACCATCGACGAACATGCTCCAGACAAATCCGATGTCAAGCAACACATGCAGCGTCTCGTCAAAAATGAAATAACCAATCACAGTCGCGCCTATCACGTGTGCAATCACGTGATCCTGGTGCGTGCTGGTCTCTTCTGCGGTCCATTCTTCGGTCATTGCGCTATCTGAATGTTCATGATTTGAAGTGATTTCGCCAATTCATCGCGGTACTGCCGGCCGTCAAGCAACGACGCCGGCGCGGAAACAAAAAATCGAAGTGTTTGCTAAGCGGGGGGATTGGTCGGAAGTGAATCAGGATCAAGCGCGGCCACAGGAGAGGAGGTTACATCTTTGCCGGCGCTCGTTCAAATCTATTCCACGTAATGTTGTGCGAGCTGCGTTTGCAGTTGGTCCGGCACCGACTTCCAACTGGCCAGGCAGAGTTCATGCGTGGCAAAGTCCTCAAGGTGCATGCGCAGCACGCGCCAATGCTGCTTTGCCGCTTCATAACTCCAGCGATAAATTGGTCCATTGCCGCGCCGGCTGTAAAAGAGTTCGACATCAAGCGCTGCTTTGTCGACGAGCTGCGTATAAACGCGGATTCCATTGGTTGCTGCCATGTTTTTCCCGACACTACCTGAAGTAAAGACAAACTCCGGGGTTTGCGTTCGTCCGTAAAAGTACGCCTAAAAATCTACGATCGCGCGATGATCTTTGTGGCCAATATTGTGAATGCTGCCTGGCAATTCAGCATCGCCGTCATCGAGTTTCACCGTGCCGTCGGCGTTAACTCGAGTGAAAGGGACCAAGCCGCGCTTCACTTCTTCAACGGCAATGCTGGTGTGGCGGTGCCTTTTCTTGTCGACTTCAATACGCGGCTTTGAACCGTGCAACAATTGTTTGGCCCGCAAGCCAGCCACAATGATCAGACGAAAGCGTGAATCTATACCGGGCCAGGTGCCTTCGTTTGCCACGCCGGTTAAGGGTTTACCATCGGTTTTATTAGTACCAGCCATTTAGTTTTCTTTCTCGATCGGATCGTTCAGCTTTTTGATTAGAGCAGGAATTTAGCGCCGATAAAAAGTGTGCCCAGGACAAACGCAGCCATGACGCCCAATTGCAGCCAATTCATTGCCGACTTTTTGCAGTTCGAACAACGTAACTTCCAGAGAGGCAAAATTCGCCCGCAGTGTTCACACGAAGAAATCATCAGAGCAGTCTCTACCTAGCAGTCGCGCTACCGTTCCGCATGACGCCCGCCAATTCTTTATGGTCCAGCGCGCGTCCGCGGTTCAGTTTCATTAACGGATCCTCAACCAGCCAAAAACAGGCTTTGCCGCCATCCGT
>JBDTTW010000059.1:0-4073 GCA_039930405.1 bacterium | reverse complement strand
TAAAAACGCCTGACGTCGTGCCCGCGTAAATTGTATTCGTCGCGGTTGGATCGATAAGCAATTGGCGCACTGCGTGGGTAGGGATCGGACCGGTCGCATTCCAATTGGCGCCGCCATCGGTGGTCTTGTACACGCCGCCGAAGGTGCCGATATAAACGGTGGTGCTTGTGGTCGGGTTGACGGCAATCGACAACACGTGCGTGGAGGGCAAGTTGTTCCTGCTCAAATTCCAGTTTGCGCCGCCATCGCTGCTTTTAAAGAAACCCTGCGGCGCGCCGCCATGAGCGCCTTGGAAAGCATTCTGCAGCGGGAAATTGAGCGATGAAGTTTGGCCTGCAAGGTAGACGTTGCCTGAACTGTCCCCGGTCATGGCTATCGGGTAGTCGAACCCGCCACCTCCGGCGTAGGTTAGGTAAATAAGGCCGGTGCCGTTCGCGTTGAGTTTAGCTGCGTAGCAGTCGTTGCCCCCGGCGTTGGAACTGCGAAAGGCTCCGACGGTGACCGGCAGGTCAGTGGAGGTGGTCAGTCCTGACACATAAACAGCGAGGGTGTTGGGATCGACCAAAATTCCGTCTGCTTCCTCAACATCATTGCCACCGAGAAGGGTGGAAAAGACGAGAGCATTGCCCGACGCATTTAATTTGGCTATGAAAGCATCACCCTCGCCCTGCGAGATGCTCTGCAAAGCGCCGGGCGTGGTTGGGAAGTTACCAGTAGTGAAGCCGGCAATATAGGCGTTGCCCGCCGCATCGGTTGCTATGCCATTACCGTAATCGTCACCGCTGCCGCCTAGGTAAGTGGTGTAAATAACACCACTGCCAGCTTGGTTAATCTTAGTGACGAACGTATCTCCCAAGCCACCATTCACGATCTGATAGGCACCGGGCGTAGCATTAAGATTTGGGTCTGAGACCGTGCCTGTGGTGTACGCGTAACCGGCAGGATCTACTGTCAAAGCGATGCCCTCGCCACTTCCGTTAACAAATGACAGGTAGCTCAAAATGGGATCGATCAAAAGTCTCTTGCTGCGATCATAGCGTGAAATCTTGAAGCCGATCTTGTTCCCAGGTTTCAGAACGTAACTGCCATTGACCTCTTTCTTAGATCCGTTAACTTCCTGAAAAATGGCAGGCTTTTGCTGGCGGATTTCACCTGCGGGGGTCGTAAGAAGAAGGGTTCCCTGGGCGTCCACACGCAGCTTCTCGACACCGTCAAACTTGAGCTGAATTAAATTCGGATCGGCGCCCGGAGCGACCACAAGGTCATACTCCAACTGCTGACCAGTGCCGTAGTAAACAAGGTCGACGCCGGTGTAGACATCGCGGTAGGCCACTTGACTATAGGTCGGAATATCTGTACGCCACCGCGACGAGTCAGTGCCGAGCAGATAATTGACTTTGCCTGGTAACTCCTGGACACCTTCGATCGTGCGCGGATGTGCATTGGCGCCTTCCAGTCCCATCTTAACGATAGTGGAATTCTCGGAAGCACCGTGCCGCGCTGCACGCTCATGCAAACGTTCCAGCGGGTCTTGAACTGCGTCCCGATTATACGTTTCATCCGTGTCTTCCGTTTTTGCTGCTGTTTCTTTGGCGCTCTTGCCGGAAGTGGGGAAGACCAGAACAGCCTCACCGGAAGTGAGGAAAATATTGTAACCCGGCCCGCGCGCGACGTAGTTTACGGCGGAGTCTGTCTGGCCACGGTTCGCCTCAAAACTGAGCGGCATGTTTCCGTAAGCCTTATTCAGACTGGCGCGGCCAACGCTGTCAGCCCTTGTGCCGCTCGACCGATCAGTTTCTTTCTGACCAGCGTTAACGGTTGGGCTGTTTTGTTTTGCCGTATAGCCAGTGAAAGTGGCCCAACTGGTCAAACAGGTCAAACCAATTGTCAGGACTACTAAGTGCGCGAATGAGAATCTTGCCAGGCGAGGGGGGGTTGCCATGTTCCTGATCCTTCCGTGTTGGGTTCTGGGCCCAAACTCTAAAGGCGATTAAAGCGGATTCCTACTTTCTGGTCGTAGGCAAATTGCGGCTCACACATTAATGACGATCATGTACAAAGCATTTCATGCGGAAGATAATGTCGCGCCTTGCTGATACGAAGTAAGTGTAGGTCGCGCGACGGATAGCTAGCGGCTAATTGTTTCTGCGCGCACATTCTAGCCAGCAGCCCAAAGATGTCAACTCTTTCCGCACAGATTCTTAGGATGTGCGAATCGCAACTAGTAAGCTAGGTGAGCGGAGAACCACTTTTAGCTTGTTAGACGGCGATAATCCCAATGAAACCTGCCGGCAGCAGAAAATCTGAAAACAAGGAACACGTTGTGCCCCGCCCGACTTCTCTCAATCAAATCTTGTCTCTGTCGGTTGGAAAGACGCTCGTACTCGTTGGGCTGCTTTTCTTGGGCGGTCTTTTTGTCCGTCTCTACAATCTGGGCGGCCAAAGTCTGGAGTGCGAAGAGCTGTACACAATCCCTGCCGCCACCGGTCATCAATACGTCTACGTGTCAGACGAATCCAATGCTGAGCAAAGCGCTTTGCCTGAGAGCACTGGCGAGTACCAGCGACTGCTTACACCTGATAGCGGCAAAGGACTGACTGATGTTAACCGCGTGCTTGGGAAGAACGTTCACATGCCCTTGTACTTTTATTTGCTGCACTACTGGATAAGGATCTTTGGAACTTCCGAGTTGGTTCTGCGCTTGCCCTCGGTGGTGTTCGGCGCGCTCGCGGTGGTGCTGATCTTTTTCCTGGGCAGCGAATTATTGAACCCCCTGGTTGGATTTGTTGCCGCGCTCTTAATCGCATTCATGCCTGAGCAAATTCATTACTCGCAGCAGGCGCGCATGTATCCGCTGCTGGCGCTGCTTGCGATCGCTTCAACCTATGCGATTACGCTGGCGCGAAAATATTCTTCGTCCAGGCTGCCCTATATTCTGTTTGCGGTTTTGTCCGTTGCCGGCCTCTACACGCACTATGAATATGTTTTTGTGCTTGCCGCGCAAAGCGTTTACATCTGGATCGCGTCGCCACTCGGCAGGGCAAAAAAGTTTTATTGGTTCGTTACTGAGGGTGCCGTGGTTGCAGCGTTTTCTCCGTGGCTGCTAATTGGCCTTGCTCAAAGTCGGACGTCGCAGCAGATCATAGCCTGGGCCCGCGGTCCGCTTTCTCCCGAGATGGTGATCGCTGAAATCTTTTCCAAGCTGACGCGGCTGATGTCGGTGCCCGAAGCCCCGCTCGGATGGGTCAGTGTCGTCGCCGCTTATGGGCTTGTTTTGTGGGGCTTGCTGTCGCTTCGATTTCAGCGGGCAACATTGTGGCTGCTCTGCTTGTGGATTGTTTTTCCGATCGCCGGGATCTTATTTTTGGATCACCTGCTGGGCACCCGGGCGATCGGCATCATGCGCTATTGGATCGTGATCGCGCCCGCAGTTTACTTGCTAATTGCGGTCGGGGTGCAAAACCTAAACAGCAGGACGGCGCAGCTGGTCGTAGTCACAGTACTTGGCGGTTTCTTGTTTTCAACCGCCCTGCTGACTGCACGCGGTGATCTGCGAGCCAAACCCGACCGGCATAAAGAGATGGCCCAGTTCATTGATTCGCAGATTGCTAATTCGAATCACGAAACCATCCTCAGTGAGGGGGTTAATTCCATTCCCCTGGCGCTCGCCTATTACGGAAAAACCGAAGTGCGCATGCTGCGCTACAAATGGCTTGCAGACCAGCTTGGCAAACAAAGCCTCGGCGAAATTATAGGGCGAGATCAGAGCGTCTGGCTGCTCTCATCCCCCCCTGGGCGGGCGGCAAAGCTGCTGGAAGAAAATGGCTATCAGCTAACTGGAAGGTCGGTGCTGTATGGGCACATATTGCTGTCGCATTACGCGCAGCGTGCGGAGCCGATGAAACCACGTTGAGATAGTAAGCGTTCAGAATTCCTGACCTTAACTCTTCTGAAAAACATTTGCTCGTATTAACATCAGGGCCCAAACCTTTGCTTGTATTCCCCAGAAACGATGAAGGCCTTGACCATCTCGGCATTAACAAAGTTGCCGTTGAACTGGTTCAGCTTCCCCA
>JBDTTW010000058.1:0-2372 GCA_039930405.1 bacterium | reverse complement strand
CTATTCCCTACCTCGACGCGGACAATCAAGTCGCAGCACAACCGTCACCGACAGCAACCGCAGCTATCGTGCCGCCGTACTCGAAGTTTGAAACTGAACGGCGCGATGTCGATCGCGATCCGGCTACCTGGCTGGCGTCCACCGCCAAGGGCGAGATGAGCGAGCAAGGAATTCAAAACGCACTCGACTCCAGCAAACCGGAGTTTTTGTATCTTTATGGACGAGCATCACTCCTAACCGGCAACACTGACGAAGCTGTAAAAGCATTCGAAGCGACTATAGCCAAAGCGAACAGCGACCCGTCGCCAGAGAATTTGACGCTCCGTAAAGAGGCGACGCTCGGATTGGCGGCGGTAGCTTTAAAGTCAGACAAAGACAGGCCAGCCGCGCAAACGCATCTTGACGAGATGATTCCTAAGCCCGCGGCAACCATTTCTCCGGCAGTTTCACAGCCTACCCCTTAGCCCTCAATTGCCCGCGCAGCAGCAAAGACGAAACGAAGCGCGCACGATGGCAGAACTGAAGCTACAACAAAGCAGACTCGATGGTCGTTATGACATCGTTGAATGCCTTGGGCGAGGCAGCTACGCCGAGATCTATGTGGCCCATGACAACGCCGCGCCTGAGGGCGCGCCCACCACCGTCGTCATCAAGGCCCTGAACATGTTTCTGCAGGACACGCCCGATGCCGACCTCGAACACACGCTAATTGCTAATTTTCAGAACGAAGCGGTGGCGCTTGATCGGGTGCGCCATCCAAACATTATCAGCCGGCTGGGCCATGGCACGGCGATCGATCTTACCGGCACCACTTTCCATTACATCGTGCTCGAGTATCTGTCAGGTGGGGATATGTCGGCGCTGGCGCGTCAGCAGGCGTTGACGATCGACAAGGCGGTGTTCTATCTGGAACAGGTGTGTTCCGGTTTGGCCCATGCGCATAAGTGTGGGGTCATCCATCGCGATATCAAGCCGCACAATTTGTTGCTAACGGGCGACCGTCAGATTGTTAAAATTGCGGACTTTGGCGTGGCTCGTCTCGAAGCCAACGAAGGCGCTATCACACGGGTGGGCACGAACATCTATTCAGCGCCGGAACACAATCCGCTGGTCCAAACCGGCCAACTGGACAGTGGCGCCCTGCTCATCAACAAAGAACATTTGACACCCGCGGCTGATATTTATTCGCTGGCCAAGACGACCTACACGCTGCTGGCCGGTGAATCGCCGCGGCGGTTTGCGCAACACGCGATTCGCGAACTGCCTGAGTCCATCAACAATCACTTCTGGTCAAAGTCGCTGCTGCGCGTGCTTGAGAAAGCAACGCAAACGCGCCCCCGCGAACGTTATCAGACCGTACAGGAGTTCTGGGATGAGTTTGCCGAGGCAGCGCTGCCGCCAACAAGAGTATTGAAGGCGGTTAACACTGAGGCGCGACGCAAACCGAGCGCGGACCTTGCCGTTGAGCCTGACGAATTTCCCAAGGCCGCGCCCCAGGCTCATTTTGTGCCGATGACTTCGCCGGCAGCATTGGCCTTTGCCGAAGCACAGCGGCGTCCAAAAATTGTTGTTCCGGTCACCGCAGCGCAAGCGAACAAGAAACCCGTCGGTCGCGACCACGTCGCATCAGACCCGGGAGCGCAGGCTGCGCGAATGCGGAAAGCAGCGTCTGCTCGCCGGCCGGTGGCCAGCCAGCGCAAGCGCGCTTACATCGTTGCCGCAGTCTTGATCGCCGCCTTCTCCATCATGCTTTTGGCGACGCACAAGTATGTTACGTCGCATTGGAATCCGTTTGTTAATTTGCCGGCGATGGGTGACCTTTTTGTAATTGGCCGCGAAGGTGTTACAACAACGGATGTAAATTTGCGGTCAGATGCGAGCATGGCAAATCCGCCGGTGGGAGTTGCAGAAAACGGTTCACGCGTTAAAATTCTATCCACGACGGACAATTGGTACGAGGTGCAGGTGCTGCAACACGGCAGGCCGAAAGCCAGTCCCTTCACTTCTGACCGCGGCTGGATAAATAAGAAGTTTGTTAAATTTGACTAATTTGGACTGCGGCGGCTTGACGCCGCTTTGGAGCGCGGCGGCTTGACGCCGCTTTTAATTCCACCAGCGTCAAGCGAATGGATTTGACGCCGCTTGTTACTTGCGAAAGACCAAAGCGCCGTCAAGCCGGCGCAGTCCAAATCAACTATTCACCATTTACTATTCACCAGCCATGGGCCTAATAGACTCAATCAGAAAATGGATCGACGGCGAGACTGGCGAAGACCTGGTCGAGTCTGCCGATGAACACGCCAAACCGCGCCGCATCTGGGAAGAGTTTCTGGTAAAGATCGCGCGCGAAGTTGAAGCCGTCATGCAGCGCG
>JBDTTW010000057.1:0-6082 GCA_039930405.1 bacterium | reverse complement strand
ATCGATACTCCATCGAACGAACGATCGCGAAAGGGAAGCTTCAGCGCATCGCCTTCTAAAAAGGGAATCGGTAGCCCGCGATCCGATGCCTTGACCGCTGCGATGTCGAGCATCGGCCGGCAAAAATCCAAGCCCACAACTTGCGCCTTCGTTCCGCCAGCGAAGGCCAGCGAAAGGTCGCCCGTACCGCACGCGACATCCAGCACGCGAGCGTTGGTTTCGGGAAGATTCGCGGCCACCGTCTTCACCAGCAAACGTCGCCAGCGCTGATCGACGTTTCCTGAAAGCAGGTGATTTAAAAGATCATAACGAGTTGCGATCGCCGCAAACATTTTGCGGACGCGCTGCGCTTGCTCGCGTTTGGTGGCGCTCTCTTCGTCAGACACAGTTAAGCGGATGTTACTGTCGTTATGGTTGCAGGCAGATTGCGAATGATTTGTGATTGCCCGGGTTAAGGAGTTGGTTTGGTCTGTTGTTTGGAAGTTGCAGGATCCTTTTTCGCGTTAGACGCCGCGGGGAGTTCACCAAAGAGTTCTATCTTTCCATAACGTTCGAGTTGTGGTTTCAGAACTTCCGAATTTCCAATTACTGCCACCGCCATCGGGACCTGCCAGAACAACCGATTCGCAGCGCGTTTTAGATCAGCCGAAGATATTTTCGCGAGGTCGCGCAACCGATCGTCGCCTGATTTCGCAGAATGAGTATCGACGTCGAGCCACGCGTCGGCGGTTCCATCTTTCGTATCAAGTTGCTTGCCTAGCGCGGCGATCGCCAAACCCCTCGCAGTCTCGAGTTCTGGTTCGCTTACCGGTTGACTGATTAATGACTTCACTATTTCTTGCGCGGTCGAGAGACTCTTCGTGGCCAAAAGATTGTCTACCGTAGCGCCCATCACAAAGATTCCGGGCAAGACAAAAGCATCGTGCCGGACGAAAATGGGACTTCGAGCCAGGTCCGGAAGAAGCGTTTCCCAGCGCTTGCGCGCGATGAGCGCCAACAATTCCGCCGCCTGCGAGTCAGGGTCGCTGCGCGCAAAGCCACGCACCGCCAACCTGACTTCCGCGCTCTGTTCTGTGGGTGCATTCATGATGAGAATGCGCGCATCGGGAACCGCCGGCTGCTGAAATGTCGCGGGGATAACTCGTTCACTCTTCCGCCAGGCACCGAGCAACTGTCGCAAGGTGCGGCTGGCTCGAGCTTTTTCCACGCCGCCGATAATCACCAGCGTGGCGTTGTTTGGATTCAAAAAGCGTTCGCGCGCCAACATCAGATCACCACGCTCGATGCGCTCGAGCGATTCCGGAGTCCCGTAGGACGGGCGACCATAAGGGAAATCGCCGAACAGTCTGGCGGCAATCGCGCGGTCGGCCAAAGTGTTGGAAGAAATGCTGGTGTCTTTTATGATCTTGACGCGGCCGTTACGCGCCTTGGTCACGTTTTCTGGTGTCAGTTGGGTCGTGACTAAGGCGGTGCGAAGAATCTCGACAATCTTTTCAAACTCGCGGGTCCGGCCTTGCAGCGTAACTGTGATGCCGTCGTAATCAGTAACCACATTGAGTCGTCCCTGCATTTCCTCGGTGAAGAACTCGCGCGTGGCGGGGTCCGGAAAGAGCAAATCGCCAAGCAGCGCCAAGCTGCCGCCCTTGCCCGCAAGGTCAAAAGCCGAGCCGCTATGGATTCTCAATTTCAGCAGCACGTCCTGGTCTCCCGGACGCGAAAGCAAGAAGACGCGCAGTCCATTCAAAAGCTCGAAGCGGTCGGGAGGCGCCAAAAGCTGCCCCTGAGCCAGGGACTGACAGGTGGCCGCAAGCGCGACAGCCACCGCCATCCTTCTCAGAAAACCGGCAAATACAGGAAGTTTCATAGAGATTTACAAAGCGAACCGCTCTAAGGGTTCATGACTTCGGCCAAAAAAAGGGAGGCAAAACATCTTAGAGGCACGATATTTAGCCGTCAACCGTTTGGCCTCTAAATGCATCCAAAGCCTCGGGTTGAACAGTATTGGTCAGCTGTCAAGCTTGAACAAGCTCTTAAACACGGGTACCACTGTCCGCAGTTTTGTCAGTTCGGTATTTGAAATGACGCCCGGCGCGAACGAAAGTTGACGGAAGGCCGTATCCTTTATCTGTTTGTCGGTAATACTAGTAGGAAGCGATTCCTGCAGAATCGAGCGGCGATTGCCAGACAGAAACACAGACGAACTTTTGCTTGAATTCGCAGGGGCTGGCGACGCGGCCGCTTTCCAGCAGTTGTATGAACGGCATCGAAATGCAGTCTTTCGCTTTGCCTATCGCTTGTCAGGCAGCGTGGAAAACGCCGAAGACCTAACCCACGACTGTTTCCTGAGTTTGATAAAGAGGGTCGCGAGTTTCGAGCCAGGGCGCGCATCGTTGCGAACTTATCTTTTGGCGGCCACTCGGAATCTTTGGTTAAAGCAGTTGCGCACGCTCGGACGAGAGTCAGCGCTCGATGAGTTTGCTGAGAATGATTTCGTAGCTCCGAGTAAAGCGCCGCTCGGCAGATTGCTTGATAACGAAATGTCTTTGAAAGTCGCCGAAGCAGTGGCAAGCTTGCCTCCTTTACAGCGTGAGGCACTCGTTCTTTTTGAATATGAAGGCATCTCGTTAAACGAAATTGCAAGCATGGTTGGCAGCGACGTTGGAGCCGTCAAAGCGCGTCTGCATCGGGGCCGGGAGCGCTTAAGAAGAGCCCTGCAACCTTATTTGAATAGCCACAGGGAAATTGTTACTTTGGAGAAGGCTTAAATGAGTAGCATTGAACCGGGAGACAACTTTATCTCGGAAGATGATTTGAAGAGTTTGCTGGATCAATGGATTGCACCGGATCCTTCAAAAGTACTCGATCAGCGAGTAGCAAACAGTTATTATAGGGAGTTTGGAAGCGCAGGTGCTGCTGCCAATTCAGTACTGCTCCCCCAAAGCCAAAAAGAGGTACGTGCGATGAAGTTTTGTTCCACTTGTAAAGAAGAGTTTGCTGACAAATTCAGTTTTTGCCCCGTCGATGGCACTCCCCTGGTAGCGCCGGTTGCGGAGCCAGAAAAGAACGTGGTTAGCAGCTCGACCTTTAGCCAGAGCGTCGCGGCGCCGGTTCCTGCCGGAGCTGCGGCTGCCGCGGTCTTGCCGCGTGGCGAATATCACCTGACGTTCATGGACGACGCGGGATTGATGTCGCGCCTCAACGGTGCGCTTCGCGAAGTGGCCCATGAGTCGGAACTGACCTGGCCCGAATTTAAGCGCGATCCGTTTGGTTTCTCCAAACGTATGGTGGTGGGTTATGGCCAGGCAGGTTGGAAATTCTTGTCGCAACCAAATGTGGCTACCGGCGTGCTGACGGCGCTGCTGGTAATGATCACAGCCGTGCTGGGACTCTTCTGGATTGACCGGGTGCAAACGCGCCGCGCTCAGGAACAGGCAGCGCAGGATGAATTAGTTGTCGAAAATTTGATCGATATCCCCGCTGACCAGCCGACGCCTGACGAAGGAACCGCAGGACAGGCAAAAGGTAACGGCGGCGGCAGCAAGCCGAAGCAGGAAAAGGCCGGCGGCGGCGGCGGCGGCGGGCGGCAGGAACAGAAGCCCGCGTCGTTTGGAAAGACTCCGCAAGTTTCGCTGACGGTTCCGCAGGTCGTCGCGCCAGACCCGCATCCACCCGCAATCAAGAATCCGTCCTTGCCAGTGGCGGCGACGCTGGTTGCCGACCCAATGTTGTTTCCGCCGGACACGCGCAATCTTAATTACGGTCTGCGCGAGTCCAAGAGTACTGATCCATCGTCGGGTCCAGGCACCGGTAATGGCATGGGCACCGGAACTGGTGGCGGCATGGGACCGGGTGAAGGTGGTGGTTATGGACCAGGCCGCGGCGGCAACACTGGCGGCGGCGATCGCAATGATGGCGGTGGTGGCCCCGGCGGCGGTGGCGGAGGTACTGACTACAATAAGGTGTTTAGCGGTAAGGACGTGAACTCGAAAGCGCGTGTTCTTTCCAAGCCGGAGCCGCAGTACACCGAAGAGGCACGAAAGAACCAGATCACCGGGACCGTGGTGCTGCGGGCGGTGTTTACTTCTGGTGGGCAGGTTGCCAACATCAGTGCTCGGTCCGGTTTACCGTTTGGTTTGACGGAGCGCGCTATTGCAGCCGCACGGCAAATTAAGTTTGTGCCGGCTACAAAAGATGGACATCCGGTTTCGATGTACATCCAACTGGAATACAACTTCAACCTTTATTAAGGTTGAATTCAAATAGCAGAAGGGCGGCGACTGATTTCAGTCGCCGCCCTTTTTGGTATCGAGCCGCGGATTAACGCGGATACGCGCGGCTTTGACAAAAGATCAAAAACAAAAAGGCAGAGCGGAACGAGCGATCAATGACTGTTTCAGTTCCTATCCGGGTATCTCTGCGTTAATCCGCGGCCAATACCCTATTGCTAAGCCCCGAGGCGTTCGACGAAGCGCTTGATGCGTGTTACGCCCTCACGCAATTGTTCCATCGACGTGGCATAAGAAATTCGCACACAACCGTCGGCGCCAAAGCCTGCTCCATCGGTGATCACTGTCTGTTCCTCGGCCAGCAAACGCAGCGCAAATTCATTGGAAGTTTTGACCTCCGCGTTCAGGCAATTCCGCACGTTGGGAAAAACATAAAAAGCGCCTTCCGGTTCGGCACAACTCAAGCGCGGGATTTCTGTCAGCGCCTGCAGCAGCCAGGCGCGTCGCGACGTGTATTCACTCAACATCGCAGCGACTGATTCCTGGGGACCATTCAAGGCTTCGACCGCCGCGCTCTGTGCTATTGAGTTGGCATTGCTCGTCGAGTGTCCCTGGACCGTGAGCATTGCGCTGGTCCATTCTCGCGGCGCCAGCGAATAACCGACGCGCCAGCCCGTCATCGCATATGTTTTCGAAAAAGAGCCGGCAATGCACAACCGCTGTCGCAGCCTTTCCGGCAAACCAGCCGCGCTGAAAACCTCCGCCGGCGGGTAGACGAAACGCAGATAGCATTCGTCTGAAATCACATAGATACCGCGATCAGAAAGCAGTTCCATAATTCGCTCGAATTCAGCGGGCGGAATCACGCGGCCCGATGGATTGTTCGGCGAGTTAAGAATTATCAACTTGGTGCGCGGCGTGATTGCTTTCTCAACCTGCGCGGCTGTCAGCAGAAAATCAGTCTCTTCTGTATCGATGAAGACCGGCGTCGCACCAGCGAAAATCACAATCTCGGGAAAAGTTACCCAATAAGGTTTTGCCAACAACACTTCGTCGCCGGGATTTACCAACGTGACGACCGCGTTGAAGATCGCCTGCTTGCCGCCCGACGTCGCCATCACTTCCGAGCGCTCGTAACCAGTGCCAAACTGCCGTTGGTAAAAGTCGATGATTGCTTGTTGCAGTTCGCGCGTGCCGGCAGTCGCCGTGTATTTCGTGCGGCCAGCGGCCATCGCCAGGCCGGCGGCTTGTTTGATGTTTTCGGGAGTATCAAAGTCCGGTTCGCCCGCGCCCAAGTCCACCACGCTGACGCCTTGCGCGCGCAAAGCTTCCGCGGCTTGCATGGCAGCAAGAGTTGCGGACGCCTGCATCTTTGCGACGTTTTGTGAAACAGGAAACAACGATGCGGCTGGCTTAGTCATTTGTTGCGGGTTTTACTTTCCGTTTCATGCGCGCTTCGACCGCCGGTGGAACCAACCCGTCCAGCGTGCCGCCCAACTGGAAAACCTCTTTCACCAGGCGCGAGCTGACGTAGGAATACGTTTCGGCTGGCATCATGAAAACAGTTTCAATCGACGGCTCTAACCGCCGGTTCATCAAAGCCATCTGCAATTCATATTCATAATCAGAAATCGCGCGAATGCCGCGCACGATTGCATTCGCCTGTTGGGCAACAGCGTACTGGACCAGCAACCCTTCAAAGTGGTCCACGCGAACCTTGCACGAGCCGTTCTCAATCTGTTGCAGCACCTGCGATAGCATTTCGCGTCGTTCATCAATGGTAAAGAAGGGCTGCTTTTCGGGATGGACCAGGATGGCTACGATGATTTCATCGAAGAGTTTGCAACCACGCTCGA
>JBDTTW010000056.1:0-1884 GCA_039930405.1 bacterium | reverse complement strand
GCTTGATCGTCGAAGTACACGATTCCCCCAACAACGCCCTTTCCGACGGCGCGCAAGCACTGACTTTGGATCAATATGAACGGCTGGTTAGCGAAGTGCGCGCCATTCACGAAGTGATCGCGCCGGCGCCGGTGGGTTGAAGCTCAGGCTTGCTTGGTCTCGCCCGAAAGAATATTTGCCAACTCGCCAAAGAACACCGAACGCGGCAGTACCTGATCGTATCCAGCCTGCACGGCTTTCCTTTGCAATTCCGCTTCTACGTGGGCAAAAAATCCGATAACGGAAATTCCGGAGAGTTTAGCATTGGTTTTCAATTCTGTGCCGAGCGCTACAGCGTCAAATTTTGCGTGTTGTAAATCAACGACGACGATCTCCGCCCCGCTCTCGTCAATGATGTGTCGCAAGGCGTCAAGGCTGCGCGGAAAAACCGCCATCATTCCCAGGGCTTTGGCGGTGGCTCGAACTTTCGAGGCCAGGAACATGTCGTCAATTACCGCTATTACCGTTCGCACCATATTTTTTATAGAACCATCGGGGTGGTCGCGCTTGCGTCTGTTGGCCGGCAGGTGTCGCTGCCCGGCGGTAAACGCCTTAGCGGCAGTGGCGATTTGTTGTTCAGATTACTTTCGCGTAATGATACGTTGCGATGGCAACCGCGATTCCCCCACTGCAGGATTCTGAGAAACTCGAGTTTGGTGGTCCGACACAGCACTGGAGCGCAGATCCAACGAAGTCCAGGCTCGTAATCGCATCATACAACATTCGCTATGCGGTCGGCCGCTTTTTGATATCAAGCGGACTACTGCGCAAGCTTGGCATTAACCGCAACAGCAAGCGCGCCCATCAAGTTGGTGAAAATATTCGCCAGGTCGCGGAATTTTTCAGTTCCGCTAAACTGATGCCCATCCCGGATGTCGTGGCGCTGCAGGAAGCCGACAAGCAAACGCTGCGCAGCGGCGGTCATCACGTGGCGCGCGAAATAGCGGAAGCGCTGCGCCTCTCGTGGGTCCATGCGCCGGCCGGCATCCCGCGGGGCCAGGCGCCGGTAGCGCGCCAATGGTGGTTGGACTTTGAAGAACAAATCGGTCTGCATGACACGGGCGATACCGGTGTTGCTTTGTTGAGCCGTTATCCGCTCGAAGAAGTGACGCGAATCGATTTGCCGTGGCGCGAGTGTCCCTGGCGGCCGCGGCTGGCGATGGCTGCGACAATTGCATTGGGAAGTAATGAGTTGCGAATTCTAAACGCGCATGTCGATCCGCATGCGGCGATTGGCGGACAGCTCGAACAACTCGAAGCATTGGCGGCAGAAGCCGAAAAACATTCTGGGCCAACGTTGGTAGTCGGCGATTTCAACACCTTGTCGCGGCAAAAATGTGCAGAGACCAGAAGTTTCATGGAAGCTCGGGGATTTCGAACGCCAATCCCGACGGGCACGCCGACGTGGCGCGGCGCGGGAATTCGCTTGCATGCGGATTGGATCTTCTATCGCGATTTGAAAATTACAAACTGGGGAGTGGCCCGGCCATTGAATGTTTCCGACCATTGGCCCATCTGGGCCGAGATCGTTGTTGAGTGAACGCAGAGCCGCGGCAAAGATAATTCAGAATGGCATTGAATGATTGACAGCATCACCAGCAAAGACAATTCCCTGTTGCGCGAAGCGCGCGCCGTTCGCGACGGCAAAATCGAGGAGATGATCTTCGTCGAGGGCCTGCGACTTTGCGAAGAAGCGGTAAACTCGCGCCTGCCCATCCACGCGCTCATTTTCTCGAAAGAGCTGGCGCAGAAACCCAAGCCTGCGGAACTGATTCAACGGTTTGCCTCGGCCAGCCAGCGCGTGGCGTCAGTCAGCGAAAAGTTGTTGGCCTCAATCTCCTACAG
>JBDTTW010000055.1:0-15661 GCA_039930405.1 bacterium | reverse complement strand
GATAGGTAAGTCCATCCAGACGATTGCGCGCCTCGATCTCTTCCTTCTTCTTCACATCGTCGGCGGCGTGCGATTCAGCATCGCGCATCATCTTGTCGATCTCTTCTTTCGCAAGACCAGACGACGCGGTGATGGTTATCTTTTGCTCGCGACCAGTGCCCATGTCTTTTGCAGACACGTTCACAATGCCGTTGGCGTCGATGTCAAAAGCAACCTCGACTTGCGGCATGCCGCGCGGCGCCGGTGGAATACCGATCAGGTGAAACTTGCCGAGCGTGCGATTGTCCCCGGCCATCGGGCGTTCGCCCTGAAGCACATGGACTTCGACCGACGTTTGATTGTCGGATGCGGTCGAAAAAATCTCAGACTTGCGCGTGGGAATTGTGGTGTTGCGTTCGATCAGTTTGGTAAAGACACCGCCAAGCGTCTCGATACCCAAACTGAGCGGCGTTACGTCCAGCAACAGAATGTCAGTCTTTTCGCCTGACAAGACTCCGGCCTGAACGGCTGCGCCGATGGCTACCACTTCGTCAGGGTTCACACTCTTGTTTGGTTCTTTGCCAAACAGACCGCGAACCATTTCCTGAACTTTCGGGATACGCGTTGACCCGCCGACCAGCACCACTTCGTCGATTTTCTTAGCGTCGATGCCGGCATCTTTGATGGCCTGCTCGACTGGCGCTTTCAGGCGCCCGAGAATTGGTTCCGCCAGTTGCTCAAACTTCGCACGCGTGAGTTTCATCGCCAGATGCTTTGGACCGGACTGGTCCGCGGTCACGAAGGGCAGGTTGATCTCCGTCTCCATCGTGCTGGAGAGTTCGATCTTCGCTTTCTCTGAAGCTTCCTTCAAACGTTGCAGGGCCATCTTGTCGTTCGAAAGATCGATGCCCTGGTCTTTCTTAAACTCTTCAATGATCCATTCGGTGAGCCGTTCGTCGATGTCGTCGCCACCCAGGTGCGTGTCACCATTGGTGGACTTAACTTCAACGACGCCTTCGCCAACTTCGAGAATCGAAATATCAAATGTGCCGCCGCCAAAGTCGAACACCGCAATCGTCTCGTCCTTCTTCTTATCGAGACCATAAGCGAGCGCGGCCGCTGTCGGCTCGTTGACGATGCGCATCACTTCCAGCCCGGCAATCTTTCCGGCATCCTTGGTGGCCTGACGTTGCGCGTCGTTAAAATACGCCGGCACGGTGATGACGGCCTTGTCGACTTTCTGCCCGAGATAATCCTCAGCCGACTGCTTCATCTTTTGCAGAATGATCGCCGAGATCTCCGGCGGGCTCCATTCCTTGCCACCAGTCTGAATGCGCACGTCGCCACTGCCGCTGGCTGCCTGAACCTTATAAGGGACCTGCTTGATTTCTTCGGTAACTTCGTCGAAGCGCCGTCCCATAAATCGCTTAATTGAATAGACAGTGTTTTCGGGGTTGGTAACGGCCTGCCGTTTGGCCACCTGACCCACCAGCCGGCTGCCGTCTTTGGTAAACGCGACCACCGACGGAGTGGTGCGGCCACCCTCAGAATTCGTAATGACCGTGGGCTCGCCGCCCTCCATCACTGCCACAACGGAGTTGGTCGTTCCCAAGTCGATTCCAATAATCTTGCTCATCTCTTTTTGTTCTCCAAACGGTATTTGGCCCGCTTTGAAAGCCTGCCGGGCCGACTTAGCCTCTAATGTAGCGCCCACCCATAAACTCTAGTTGAATGGAGCGCTAATATAATACCTGAGTGTCTCCGTGTCAACTTTTCGGAGGCTTGAGACTTGGAATTAACTCTGATTTCCGAGGTTTTATTGGGGAAGGGGGGACTAGTGGCGGTCTTCGTTCATTAGTTTGGAGGCGAAGAAGACGTAATGGAGGCCTGAGAGGACGGCAAAAATAAAGACCGTGGCATAGATCGTCGGCAGGTAATAACCGGTGTAGTAGGGGAAGCTGGCCGCGAACATTATCGCCGCGATGGCGCCGATTTGAACGGTGGTGTTCACCTTGCCCAACCAGGACGGACGGAAGCCACGAAACCCGGTCATGATGTTTATCGCGGCTGCACCGACAATGATGAAAACGTCCCGGCTGATGACCGTGATAGTGACCCAGAACGGCACTGGCAAGTGGCTCGGCACTGGCGCCGGAAAAATGCCGCGCATCGAAAGTACGATGAAAGCCGTCACCATCATTAACTTGTCCGCGATCGGATCGAGCACGGTGCCGAGCTGCGAGCGCTGATCAAATCGCCGCGCCAATAACCCATCGAGCCCGTCAGTAAGACCCGCACACACGAAGACAGCCAGCGCAACGGTGAAGCGCTGATAAAAAAGCATCGTGACGAAAACGGGAATGAGCACCATCCGGAAGACGGTGAGCATATTTGGAACGGTAAGAATCCGGGAGGACATCGGATTAGTAAATCGTGAATCGTAAATCGCGAAGCGATGAAAAACCAGCAACGCTATTCACGTCTGGGATACCACTCACATATCAACCGCAGCGCAGTTCTAGTAGAGAAACTTCGGGGGGGCAACCAAAACGGACCGGGAGCACCACCGTTCCGAGGCCGCGAGTTATGTAGATTTGCGTTTGGTCCTGGCGCGCCAAACCTTTTACATGCCGGCGGCGGGGTCGCCCGGACTCGCTCTGTTCCGATCGCAGATTAATCTGGCCACCATGCGTATGGCCGCTCAACACCAGGTCAACACCGGCGCGCGCAGCTTTTCGCAAAATCACCGGGTTATGGGCCAGCAGCAATTTCATTTCAGCTTCGCTCGAACCGGCCAAAGCCAGCGACAAATCTTCAAGTCCCACCATTGTGTCGTCCACGCCGGCAAGCCAAAAAGCAGCAGCGTCTTTTTCAAAGCGCATCCCCTGGTTTATCAGCATGGTGATGCCTTCGGCACGGAACAGGTCAGTAATTAACGCCGCGTCGGTCCAATGATCGTGATTTCCCAATACCGCAAACACACCATGGCGGGCCTTTAAAGTGCCCAATAATTCGGCGCAGGGTGCAGCGTACCGGCGCTCTTTGGAAACGTAATCGCCGGTCAGCGCAATCATGTCAGGCTGCAGGCTGTTGGCCGTTTCCACGGCGCGCTCAATTTGTTTGATGCTGGTGAAGGGACTGTGATGGATGTCGGAAAGTTGCACAATCCGAAACCCATCGAACGCCCGCGGCAAGCGTGGCAGATAAATTGGTTGATGTTCGATGGTCAGCCGAAACGGCTCGGAAAGCGCCGAACGCGCTGCCTCACTTAAGTTGAGCGCCAGCGTCCGCAAAGGAGTTTGGGGTTGGCGGCGCGCTAAAGGCGAAAGACGCCCGCGTTTCCATCTAAGAGGGGTTGACATTGAAAATGTGTTTTCCTGAGGAAGCGCCGGCTGCTCCCACCCAACTCCACAGGGACCTCAAGTTTTGGCGCATTATAGTGACCTGAGTCCCGGCAGGCAAACAAGCGACACAATAAAACAGCCTTTCAGCCTGGACATAGTCGCGTTTCCTGCCGTGTCTGTCCTTGCAGGTGTGTAATAATCCGGCGTCAATTCCTTGGCAAACTACTTCTTAAAGCAAACTGTTAGTTTGCGGTTCTGGGGTTCTGGGTCAGAACTCAAGTTGAGGGGTCGGGAACCACCGCAAACTAACAGTTTGCTTTACGATCTGGGAACGATGAAAAATCCACTGCCAGCAACCATTGTTGTCCTGTCCTTCCTCTTTGCCGCCGAAACGGTATGGGCCGGCTCGGAAGCGCCGGTGGCGCACGGCGGCGGCGGGTACGGGCTTAGTCCCATGATTCTCGCTGGCCTGGCGGCGATCCTGTTGACGGCCAAAATCGCGGGCGAATTTTTCGAACGTGTTGGTCAACCGGCTGTGCTCGGCGAGCTGTTAGCAGGAATCGTTCTCGGCAACCTGATGCTGGTTGGTTTCCACCAGGCAGACTGGATCAAAACCGATGCTGTTATCGATGCGCTGGCCCAGCTCGGCGTCATTCTTTTGTTGTTTGAGGTGGGGCTGGAGTCGAAACTCAGCGAAATGTTGGAAGTCGGCTGGTCTTCGTTACTGGTAGCACTAGCTGGTGTGATTGCGCCGTTCTTTTTGGGTTGGGGAGTATCTGCCTACTTCCTGCCCGGCGAATCACGGCTGGTTCATATCTTTATCGGCGCTGTGTTATGCGCGACCAGCGTTGGCATTACTGCTCGTGTCTTAAAGGATTTGGGGAAACTAAAACTTCGCGAATCGCGCATCATTTTGGGGGCGGCAGTGATCGATGACGTGATTGGATTACTAATACTCGCAACCGTTGTGGGCGCAGTGGCAGCAGGGGCGGCCGGAACGTCGTTAGATTTGATTTACATTCTTTGGTTAGCAGCGAAGACAGTCATCTTTTTTGTCTTAACGTTTGTCATCGGTCGTTATCTGATGCCGCCGCTCTTTCGCGGCGCAGTCAAACTTAAGAGTCGCGGCGTGCTGCTCGTCCTCTCGATCGCGTTTTGTTTTGGCCTTTCGTGGCTGGCGGCAAAAGTTGAGTTGGCAACCATCGTCGGCGCCTTCGCGGCCGGTTTAGTTCTGGACGATGTTCACTTCAAACCGTTCCGGGAACGCGGCGAGCGTGATTTGAGTCAGTTGCTCGAACCGGTAACGACGTTTCTCGTTCCCATATTTTTCGTCTTGATGGGGACGAAAGTCGATCTGCGCGTGTTTAGTCATTTGGATCTGCTCGGTTTTGCTGTTGCGCTTACGATTGTCGCGATCATCGGCAAGCAGATTTGCTCGCTCGCTTTGGCTGAGCGTGGACTGAATCGTTTGGCGGTTGGAGTAGGCATGATTCCGCGCGGCGAAGTGGGCTTGATTGTCGCCGGCATCGGCGCGGGCCTGATGCTGCCGAACGCAGCAGGCACGATGTCCCCGGTTGTCAGTCCGGCGACGTTCGGCGCTGTTGTAATTATGGTGATCGTTACGACGCTGGTGACCCCACCGTTACTGAAGATGACACTGTCGCGAAAGAAGAAAACTGGACCAAGCAAATAAAAAGAATCTGTTCGCGCTGCGGGCTCATTACGGGCGGGACGCCCGCGATCTCAGTCAGGAATGGCGCGGCAACTCGATCGTGAAGGTGCTGCCTTTGCCTAATTCTGAAGTAACGCTTACTTCGCCACCATGCGCACGGGCCAGGTGTTTGACGATTGCCAAACCGAGGCCAGTGCCGCCGACCTCGCGCGAGCGAGCGCGGTCCACGCGATAAAACCGCTCAAATAAACGGTCAAGGTACTGCGCCGGAATTCCTTCGCCGGTGTCCAAAACCATTATCTGATCGCGGCTGCTGCTTTCGAACTTCACCGCTACCTGGCCGCCTTCGCGATTGAACTTAATCGCGTTGTCGATCAGGTTAGTCAGCATCTGTTCCAGCCGGCGCGCGTCGGCGAAGACAGTCGTATTGCCTGGTACTTCATTAGTTACAGAAATCGGTCGCGCCTGGGCTTGTGCGGCAAGCGAGGAGATAACTTCAGTCACCAGCGGCGCTAAGGCAACTTGTTCGACTCTTACCTTTACATTGCCCGATTCGATTGCGCTTAACTCAATGATGTCGCTAATCAACGTATTCATGCGCGCTGCGTTTTTGCGGATGATGGCCAGAAAGCGTTTTGCGCTTTCCTGATCTTCCAACGCGCTTGTCTCCAGAGTTTCGACAAAAGCGAGAATCGAGGTCAGCGGCGTGCGCAACTCATGCGAGATATTCGACAGAAATTCCTGCCGCACGCGCTCGAGACGTTCAATGCGCGTCACATCGATAAAGACTCCCAAAGCGCCTTGCGGTGCGGCCAGCTCAGCTTTGCCTGGTCGATTAGCGACACCGCCGTTCGAACTATTCAACGGCACAACATGCAGATCGAAAATCAAACGCTCAGGTCCATGCGTTTCCACTTTCACGCCGCTGCGTTCTTTGCCCTGCAGCGCATCGAGAAACGCACTGTACATCGCCGGGTTGCGCGTTAGTTGGGTGAGCCGTTGCGAATTGAGTTGACCGCCGGAAAGATTGAACAGCCGATGCGCCGCCGGGTTTGAAGCAACCACGCGCATTTCCTGGTCCACCACTAACAAACCTTCACGCATGCCGGTCATGGTCGCTTCGAACAACTTTCCGAGCGCAAAGATTTCGTTTGGCGACTCCTCGCCGGTTATTTCGCTGGCGCCGCTGGTGGACGGATTCTTATTCCTACTCTTTGTTGAGAACGTTTTTGCAAGCAGGATAACGGCAACCAGGAACGTGAAAGCAGCCGCGAACGCACGTGCCGTGAAGGAAGGCAACAGCAGGAGCGCGGCAAGCAAAACCGCGCCGGCTGCGATCAAGATGACATTGCGCTTGGACACGGTTGTTACTTTAGCAATTTTGCGGCAGGCAGTGGCATAGACTCTAGTCTGTGGCTTTCCCGGGGACACAGACTAAAGTCCGTGCCACTGCCTTAAGCACTGGACGCTGTCAAACCTTAGCTGGGCAGCCGACAAAGCGGTAGCCAACGCCAACGACTGTTTCGATGCAGTCGCCGCATTCGCCCAGCTTTTGTCGCAGCCGTCTGATGTGAACATCGAGCGTGCGCGCGTCGCCGTAATAGCTGTAACCCCAAACATTGTCCAGCAACTGCTGGCGTGTGATCACGCGATCGGTGCTACGCGCCAGCACCGAAAGCAAAGTGAACTCTTTGTTCGTCAGCTTGATTTTTTGACCGCGGCAGACGACGCGAATATCGTCGAAGTCGATCTGCAGATGATCGTCTTCATAAGTTTTGCCGGCTGTCTCGTCCATCCTTCGCATAACGGCGCGCACCCGCGCGAGCAACTCGCGCACTGAAAACGGCTTGGTAATGTAGTCGTCCGCGCCCAGGTCCAATCCAGTCACGCGATCTGATTCAGACGCTTTGGCCGTGAGCATAATGATCGGTGTGCGGCGTGTCGCGGGTTCTCTTCTCAGCCGCCGGCACAATTCAGTGCCGCTCATGCCGGGCAGCATTAGATCGAGAATGATCAGGGCCGGCGGCTCGCGTGCGTTTAGGGCTGCGGCCAAACCGGCTTCCCCCGTCGCAGCGGCGACTGTAGGCAGTCCTTCACGCTCAAAGTTGTATTTCAAACTTTCGGCGATGTCCGGATCGTCTTCAATAATCAGTACTGGTCGCGCCATCTATTTAAAATGCTTGATGAATGCGGCTTCGGCCATGTAAACCGTCAACTCGCAGATGTCGGTCACGTAGTCGCCGATGCGTTCGAGGTGTTTCGCAACGAACAGCAGGCGCGCGTCGCGCGTAGCAGTGGCTGGTTCGGTGACCATCATTTCGATTAACTGATGGAAGATGTGGTTATAGAGCTCGTTGATTTCCGAATCGCTCTTGATAATCTCGCGAGCGGCGAGGGCGTCTCCCGAAGTGAAAGCATCCAATGCTTCATGCAACATGCGCAACGCATGGCCAGCCATGTCGCTCAATTCGGTTACCGACTTCAACTCCGGTTCGTTGTTGAGGTCGAGGGCCACACGAGCAATGTTAGCGGCGTGGTCGGCGATGCGTTCCAGCACCGGCGCCATTTTCGCAACTGAGATCACAAAACGGAGATCGCGCGCCGCCGGTTGGCGCAGGGCAATTATTTCAATGCACTGCCGGTCGATCTCGACTTCAAGCTGATCGACTCGATCGTCGTTGTCCAGTACCTGGCGTGCGAGATCGCTGTCGCGTTCCACCAACGCCAACATGGCCCGGTCAAGCGCCGATTCGGTCTCACCGCCGAGCAGCAACACGCGATCGCGTAACGAGTTTAGTTCGTCATCTAAATGCCTGTGCTGTTCCATAAAATCTTTTGTACTTTGTGCTTTGTGCTTTGTTCTTTGTCCTTCGTTATTGATTGTGGCGCGCCCAGTTCCGCACCCGCAGGCAGCGCAAGCAAAGTACAAAGATCAAAGTTCAAAGAACAGTCATTATCCAAACCTTCCTGTGATGTAATCTTCCGTAAGTTTCTCGGTCGGATTAGTAAACATCTGTTCTGTCGAGTTCACTTCAATCAGTTTGCCTAGCAAAAAGAAGGCCGTTGTGTCCGAAACGCGCGCCGCTTGTTGCATGTTATGCGTCACGATAACGATCGTGTAGCGCTGCTTTAGATCGACAATCAACTCTTCGATCTTTGAAGTCGCAATAGGATCCAGCGCCGATGCGGGCTCGTCCATCAATACTACCTCAGGGCGCACCGCCAGCGCCCGCGCGATGCAGAGTCGCTGTTGTTGCCCGCCGGACAGGCTAAGCGCCGAGGTCTGCAAGCGATCTTTTACTTCAGACCACAACGCGGCGTCGTTCAGCGCCTGCTCGACTCGATCTGCCAACTCGGACTTGGTTTTCGTCAAGCGGTTGATGCGCAGGCCGTAGGCGACGTTATCAAAAATCGTTTTCGGAAACGGGTTGGACTTTTGGAATACCATGCCGACTTTTCTTCTCAAATCGACTACGTCGGTGCCCGGCAGGTAAATATCGCGACCGTCCATTATCACTTCACCGTCGACACGCGTGGCCGGGATAACGTCGTTCATTCGATTCAGCGTGCGCAGCAAAGTCGACTTGCCACAGCCCGATGGGCCAATGAACGCCATCACGATGCGTTCGGGTATCTCGATCGAAACGTCATGCAGCGCCTGGGTTTTTCCGTAGTAGAAATTCAGGTTGCGCACCGAGATCTTCGCCGCCGCGCCGCTGGGGGCGGGCGTATTCACGGCAGCGCGTTCGGCGACTGCGATTCTGGTTGTAAGTGTCGAAGGCATTCGCGAAATTTCAGCTCTCAAGCTCGTTCTCAAAAACAGATTCCAGATTCAATTTCCAGATGCTGATTTCAGATCTCAAATCTCAAGTCTGGATCTCAGATCTTTCAGCCGTCAGATTCAGATTTAAGATCTGAAATCAAAATCTCTTGCGCGTGAAAATGCGAACCAAAATATTTATCGAAAGAATCATCGTCATCAACACCAGCGTCGCCGCCCAGGCCTGCGCGTGCCATTCATCGTACGGCGAAATCGCGTAGTTATAAATCTGCACCGTCAACGAAGCGATCGGCTGGTCCAGGTAATAACTGAAGAACCGACTACCAAACGCCGTAAACAAAAGCGGCGCGGTCTCGCCTGAAATACGCGCAATGGCCAGCATGGCGCCGGTCGCGATGCCGGACGCGGCAGCCGGAATCACCACGCCCAAAGTTGTGCGCCATTGCGGCGCGCCCAACGCGAGTGCTCCTTCGCGCAAGCTCTGCGGCACCAGCTTGATCATTTCTTCAGTCGTGCGCGCAACAATTGGAATCATGATCAGCGCTAGGGCAATAGCACCTGCCAGCGCCGAAAAATGTTTCAGCGGCACGACCACGATTGTGTAAACAAATACCCCGGTAACGATTGAAGGAATGCCGGTCAACGTGTCCGTCAGAAATCGCACCAGGCTGCCAAACTTTCCCGCACCGAATTCTGCAAGATAGACGCCGATGCCAATGCCAAACGGCAGACCGATCGCGGCCGACAGTCCGAGCAGCACCAATGTGCCGGAGATTGCGTTGCCGATGCCGCCGCCTTCGCCAACCGGCCGCGGGCTATCAACCAGGAAGCGAAAACTGAGCGAACCAATGCCCTGCATCGCAATGTAAATGAGAATGATCAGCAGAAGGCCGACAGCCACCAGCGTGCAAAGCGCCGTCAACGTCGTCATCGTTGCGCTCCTGCTGCGCCGTAGTCGATCTACTTTTCTCATCAGATCGTAAAGCAAACTGTTAGTTTGCGGTGGCTCGTCAATGTGAACCTGGTTTGCTCAATACAAGCACTGTCAGCTGTAGCAAACGACCGCACTAACAGTTTGCTTTATGCGTTACCCACCCCGCTCATCTTGCGCGTCACGTTCCACACCAACAGGCGCGCAATCGCGTTCACTACAAACGTAACCAAAAACAAAATCAGACCCAGCTCGACCAGCGCGCTGAGATAAAGATCCTGCGTCGCTTCAGTAAACTCGTTAGCAATCACCGACGCGATCGTGTACGACGGCTCAAAGAGCGAAGCACTGATCTGAGGACGATTACCGATGACCATGGTCACGGCCATCGTTTCACCAATGGCCCGGCCAAGGCCGAGGATCACCGCGCCGACAATTCCTGGCGCGCCGTTTACCAGCACTACGCGCGTTGTTTCCCATTTGGTCGCACCCAGTGCCAGCGCTGCCTCGCGTTGCGATCCCGGAACTGCGGCCAGCACGTCGCGTACGACTGCGGAGATAATCGGGGTCACCATGATCGCGAGGATGATGCCGCCGGTAAGCAATCCAATCCCGGTAATTGGCCCTTTGAAGAGCGGCAGCCAACCAAACCAGTGCTGCAAGGGCGGCTCAACGTGAACGCGCAAAAACGGCGCCAGCACAAAGATTCCCCAGAGCCCATAGACTACTGAAGGAATCGCGGCCAGCAGTTCGATCAAAAAACCTAGTGGTCTGGCAAGTTGGTAGGGCGCCTGCTCCACCAGGAAAATGGCGATACCAAGCGAGAGCGGGACGCTTATCAACAATGCGATTAGCGAGGAGATAATCGTCCCATAGACGAAAGGCAGTGCTCCGTACTGTCCTTTGATCGGATTCCATTCCGAACTAGTTAAGAAAGCGAATCCAAATCCGCGAATCGAGAGCATTGACTCTGAGGCAAGAGCAATGATCATTCCGATGACGATTAACACCAATAGCGCCGCCGATAAAAATAACAGCGCACGGAATATTGCGTCACCTGCATTGCCGGTGGGCGAGAGCAAGTGTTTCCAATTAACTCTGGGCGGCGAGCGCTGCTGGCCGATCGTTTGGTCCATTTGAATGAGCGAAAGGCGGGCCGTCAAATTAATGCCCGCCTCTGAACTTGTTCTCCCTCTCACTTTGGGAGAGGGTTGGGGAGAGGGCTTGTTTGTCGCGTCAAGCTTCGCACCCTCCCCTAACCCCTCCCCAAGGGAGGGGAATCGCGAGCCCAAAAAACTTTCTTCGACTGCGGAACCCCGACATCGGCAAGCTATAAGGTTCGTCGGACATTAACGCAGCGGTTTGCCGCCCGAAGTTATCGAGCTGATTTTCGCTTCCGCGCGTTTCACGATCTCTGCCGGCAGCGGCGCGTATTGCAAGCCTTTGGCAAACTGCTCGCCGTCGTGGATTCCCCACCAGAGAAAATCAACCAACGCTTTTCCCTTCTCGGTGTTCTTCTGTTCCTTGTAGACCAACACGTAGACGTAGCTGGAAATGGGGTAGGTGTTAGCCCCGGCCGGATCGGTAATCGACACCCGAAGATCTTCGGGCGTTGTAGGCACCGACTCAGCAGCAGCAGCCGTGATGGTATCGAAATTGGGGTCGACAAAGTTTCCGGATTTATTTTTAACTAGAGCCACGGGAAGGCTATTCTTTATTGCATAGGCGAGTTCCACATAACCGATCGTATTTGGAGTTTGCTTAACCTGCCCGGTAACTCCTTCATTTCCTTTTCCACCGATTCCCACTGGCCAGCTTGGTGAAGTACCCGCACCAACTTTCTCTTTCCATTCGGGACTTATTTTCGAAAGATAATCCGTGAAAACCGCCGAAGTACCGCTGCCATCAGAACGATGTACCACCGTAATGTCCGCCGCAGCCAAAGCTGCGTTGGGGTTATCCGCTTTGATTCTTGGGTCGTTCCACTTCTTAATCTTGCCGAGGAAAATATCCGCAATCACGTCGGGCGAGAAATGCAGCGGCTGCGCTAAGCCTGAAAGATTATAGGTGACTACGACCGCGCCGAGGACAACCGGAACGTGAAGCAGCGCGCCAGGTGCTGACTTAAGATCCTCATCCTTCATAGCGTTGTCCGAAGCGCCGAAGTCCACAGTTTGTTCCTTGATTTGCTTCACGCCGCCGCCCGAACCGATTGACTGATAGTCAATGCGGACGTTCGGATGAAGCTTCCCGTATTCACTAAGCCACTTCTGCATCAGCGGATTGACAAAGGTAGATCCAGCTCCCTGCAGGCTGATAGCTCCTCCTTGCCCCCCGCTCCCACTTTGACCGCTACAGGCCAGACCAATTAAAGCAAGCGCCAATAACACAACCGATATTGCGGTTGTCGAACTTCGTTTAAACAGAGACATCGTTTGTTTCCTCAAATAGATAGGCAGTAGTTGCGGAATAGCAACCCACTCTAAATAGCCAATGTTACGTTTATCTGAACGACGCCTGAAGTTTATGTTAAACCGCACGGCTGTTGAACGGCGTCACTTTGATTAAAATCAGGACCCACACTTAATCCGCAGTTCGGATTCTGGGACATAAATCATCGGCTAGTTAACCGCGAATGAGGAATCAGCTTATTGCGGAGCCGATATATCTGCTCGCACAAAGAACCGCGTCCGAAACCACAATGCGACACTTACAAGCCCGATCAGTACGGGAACTTCGACGAGTGGGCCGATAACCGCCGCGAACGCCGCGCCCGAGCCAATGCCGAATACGGCGACCGCCACCGCAATCGCCAATTCGAAATTATTGCTTGCAGCGGTAAATGAAAGCGTCGCCGTCTTTGAGTAATTTGCGCCGATCTTGTAGCCCATGTAAAAGCTGACGAGAAACATCACGACGAAGTAGATGAGGAGTGGGATGGCGATGCGTATTACATCGAGTGGCAACCGTACGATCAAGTTTCCCTTGAGGCTAAACATCACTACGATCGTAAAGAGCAAGGCGATGAGGGTGAGCGGGCTGATTCTCGGGATGAATACTTGCTCGTACCATTGCTTGCCTTTGGCCTTGACCAAGAGAAAGCGCGTAAGCATGCCGGCGATAAACGGAATGCCGAGATAGATGAAGACGCTTTCCGCGATCTGGGTGATGCTGACTTTGACGATGCTGCCATGCAAACCAAAAAGCGGCGGCAGAACTGTGATGAATATCCACGCATAGACACTGTAGAAGAGCACTTGAAAGACGCTGTTGAAAGCGACCAACCCCGCAGCGTACTCGTTATCGCCGCGCGCCAGTTCGTTCCACACGATTACCATCGCAATGCAGCGCGCCAGTCCAATCATGATCAGTCCAACCATATACTCCGGATAGCTGTGCAGGAAGATGATGGCGAGGGCGAACATCAGGATGGGGCCGATGACCCAGTTCTGCACCAGCGAGAGGCTCAGTATTTTCCAGTTGCGGAAAACTTCGCCCAAATTCTCGTAACGCACTTTAGCGAGCGGCGGATACATCATCAGGATCAGTCCGACGGCTATCGGAATGTTGGTTGTGCCGGCCTGGAAGCGGTTGATGAAGCTCTCAATACCGGGATTCGTGTAGCCTAAAATCACACCTGCGGCCATCGCTGCGAAAATCCAGACGGTAAGGAAACGATCCAAGAACGAGAGTTGTGAGCGGTTGATCGGCGAGCAGCCTTCGATATTGACGCTAGGCGTTGTTTCCATGAGTCACGGATTGACTATTACGCCATTCGACGTGGTTGTTCGAGAGCTTCCTTGCAGACGCGGCAGAGCAATTCCCGCGCTCCCAGAGGTAGCGTCACCTCTCGATTGAGCAGAGCTATCATCGTCACTTCGCGGCTCCTCACAAGAACGTGCTCATTGCTCAGCCCAACCGAGCAGTTGTGACAGAGCCCCCACAGCGACCCGCTCTAAATCGCCTTGAGAGCAAACATAACAATTCATATTGCCTCACTTTAAGCGCCAAAAAAGCGCCAAAAAAGTTGGGATAATCATACGCGCCGGGAATACTCACGTCTATGCACCGTCACACTTACCTGGCCGTGACGATATGAACCGCCAGAATGAAGTATCTGAAAAATACTATCGGCGTCCGGTGCTAACTAGCCGTTACGGCTAAATTAAATCCTGATTAAGGAAGTCGCGCGCACTGAATGCGCGCGAATCTCTCGCAATTCAGAAACCCGCCGGCAACTTAAGGATCATTTAATTGGCAAGCTTTGCGCATGTAACATCTCCGCACCACATTTCCCAAAGAAACAGTGGAGGTTAATCGAGATGGTTGAAAAAAGGCTTGAATGCATTCCTGAATTCAAAGTTTCGTGCGTTAACTGTGGCGTAAAGATTCGTAATCATGCGAGCGAGGATTCGTGCGGACTTTGTTTGAAATGTTTTTATCGCATTCTGGCGGAGCGGCTGCGCGAGCAGAAGCGCACGGCGGTAGGTGAGTTTGTCAGTGAACGGTGAGGAGCAGCAGGGTTACGGACATCGCAATCTTAAAACTCGTAACGTGAGCTTGCGAAGGTTTTAGAATGCAGTTGCCTGCGTTTGCAATTTGGTCTTAGTTGAAAGACTATGATTATGACAGTTATCAAGCCGGGCAATGAAGCAGGAACTAAACCACGAAAGACGTTTTCAGCGATACCTTATTCGTGGTTTTAGTGCTGCGATATTGTCTCTCGTAATCTTCGCCGCTCCTTGTTTCGCACAAGATTCCGCAACTACGGCAACGCTCAACGGTACGGTGCGTGACGTAGCCGGGGCCATCATTCCCGGTGCAACCATCACGTTACGCAATCTCACTACCAATCAAACACGAACCACCACAACCGAATCTGATGGTAGTTACCGGATCCCTGCTATCGCTGTCGGGGAATACGAACTAAAAGCGGAAGCCGCCGGCTTCGCGCCTTATCTCAATCCGGCACTAACGTTGGCGCTGGGCCGATCCACCCTGCTCGATATCTCTTTGCCGGCAGCGGGCGTAAACGCTCAAGTGACTGTCAGCGACAGACCGCCGGCCATCGATGCAACCCAAACCGCTGTCACTACTTCAATCGATCCGGAGCGCATTGAAGAACTGCCCGTCAACAGTCGCAACTATTTGGAGTTCACGCTGCTGGCTCCAGGCGTTGCTCCTTCGAATCAACTGAGTTCCGGGAGCGGCGGCGCGGCGTCAGGGTCGCCACTCGCTGACAGTGGATTCACTTTCGGTGGCCTGCGTCCGCGCAGCAATTCAATCTCGATCGACGGGCTCGACAATACCGATGAAACTACAGGCGCCGCGCGCATCGCTCTGTCGCCGGAAATTATTCGCGAGTTTCAGATCGTCAACAACGGCCAATCCGCTGAGTTTGGCGGAGCCGCCGGTGGAGCGATTAATGTCGTTACCCGCGTCGGTGAAAACCAATTCCATGGAGACGCTTTCACGTTTTTCGCAAACGAACGCTTCAATGCGCGCGCAGTTTTTTCCGACCCGTCTCCTGCCAGCCGTTTGCGCTTTCGACGAGTGCAACCCGGCGTCGCGCTCGGAGGTCCACTTAAACCTGACCGCCTTTTCTTCTACGCCGCGGCGGAACAAGAGCACGTGTCAGCGGAGGATGAAGCCGAAATTTCTGCGTCAACGCGCACGCGCATAAACTCGCTTTTAGCTTCCGGCTTCGCCCCTCGTTTGGCGGTCGGATCACTCGCTTCCGGCCGTTTTCCCGTTGGTTCTGACGAAACTGAGATGGCGGCCAAGCTCAGCTACATCGCTACCCAACGTCACACGTTGAACTTTCGTTTCGCCTTCACGAATTTGCGAGACCGCGCTGATGGCTTCAACACGGACGCTCTTACCGATCGGTCAGCGCGCGGTTCGGTTTACACAAAAGACTATCAATGGACCACCTCAGCGATCTCCGTGCTTTC
>JBDTTW010000054.1:0-8012 GCA_039930405.1 bacterium | reverse complement strand
GCCTCGCTGGTTCGCTTTCGCACCAATATTCGCGATCCCAAAGAAACGACAGTGCTTCTGATTTGCCTCGGCGTCGGGTTGGCTTGCGGTGTCGGACGACTGGACATGGCGCTGATACTTACTGTCTTCGTGCTGGTCGTTCTTTGGATCTTGGAACATTTCGAGTCGGCGCAGATTTTTCGTTCGATGGAAGTGCGAATTGAAACTCTCAACCTAAACCGGACTCGTGAGGTCCTCAAGAAGATTTTTGACAAACACGGATTCAGTTTTGAAGTGCGGCAGCTGGAGCGTGGCGGCGCAGAGGGCGAACGCGGCAAAATCGTCTACGAGCTAAGCCTCGGCTATGCCGACACGACGGATCAACTTAGTGAAGAGATATTTTCCGAAGACTCGGAGAACATCGCCGCTTTGGAATGGGAGCAGAAAAAGAGTTCGACGTACATTTACAACTGACGAGTTGAACGAACTGAAGCAAAAGGCCACCTGCGCATCGGGTGGCTTTTTTAATGGCAGCGCAAGCCTTAGCCTCAGGAGAGCAAAGGCACTGCGCGCGAAAGGACGGCTAATGAGATCGCTCCGCGTATCCCAGTCGGGACGTTCGTGCAAAGTAGATCCCAGTGGTTATTTCAAGATATTCGTTGAGGTCATAGACAAGAATACTTTCTCAGCTTAGATTCATACCTGACCAGGGATAAATGCCAGCCGCCCAGCTTAAAGTTGATGAAGTATTACTCCCGCTACTTCGAGTCACTGATGAATCGGAGTTGCAGGCTATCCTTACGCAAATTGTCTCAGAACATGCCGCGCCGGTTATTAGAGACATCATCCGGCACAAATTGCGGCTGTCGAGCACGGCAAATAAGCGACGCAGCGATACAGAGGCCGATGACATCTATCACGATGCAGTCGTGCAACTGCTGTCGCGCCTAAAAGACTTCACGGCTGATCCGGAGCAAAGGACCATCGGACACCTACGCAGTTACGTCGCCGTAGTCGCCTACAATTCTTGTTATCAGCATCTTCGCCAGGCGTATCCGCAACGACACATTCTGAAGAACAGACTGCGCTATTTAATCAAGCGGCACGTGAGCTTTTCGCTCTGGGAAAGCCCGGAGCATGAACTCATATGTGGCTTTGCAAGCTGGGAACAAGAGGGCCGGACGGCTAAAGCGGAGGCGCTCAACCAGCTCCTCTATGATCCGCAACTCTTGATCAAAGCAGGCGCTCCTCCGCCCGGTGCAAAACTTTCTGCTGAGGCGCTGGCAGCAGTCTTTGAGTATTTGGGTGGCTCGCTGAAGTTGGACGCGCTCGTAACTATTATGGCCGCGTTGTGGGGCATTAAAGATCAAACGTCTTCGATTGACGAAGCTGCCGCCGGAACAGAACAACTGCCAGCCCTGAATACGGATATTGATTCCGAGATCGACCGGCGTGAATATCTCAGAAATCTCTGGGGCGAGATCACAAAACTTCCAATAAGACAACGCGCAGCGCTCCTGCTGAACCTGCGAGACGCGGAAGGGCGTGGCTGCATCGAGCTTTTTCATCTGGCTGGCGTGGCGAGTTTTAAACAGCTAGCGGAAGCATTGGAAGTGTCGCTCGAGCAGTTTGCAGTACTCTGGAATGATTTGCCTCTCGACGATTTGGCGATTGCGAATCGTTTGGGATTGACGCGACAGCAGATCATAAACCTGCGCAAGTCGGCGCGCTGTCGCTTATCTCGGAGAGTGAATTTTCACTACGCAGACTGATTGGTAATATTTTGATATTTCGCGCATCGAATCAGGTTAGTGGATTGTGCGTTGAAGAACTAGAGCGGAGCACAGATTGTCTGACCATCTAACACACGAACAGATCGCCAGCTATTACGAACGGAGACTGCCTCCCGCGGAACTGATCGCACTGGATAATCACGTTGCCGCGTGTGTCGAGTGCCGCAGCGATTTGAGCGCAGGCGGATTTGAGCAGGCAAAGGTCACCTCCTTGAAGCAGGATATCGAGTCGGCAACGCTTTCAGAACATCTGGATTACGACCAGCTGGCGGGGCTTGCCGACGGCACACTGGAGGAAACGGAGGTTGAGCTGGTGGAAAGCCATCTGGCCGGTTGCGCACAGTGTGAATTGCTGGCCAGCGATCTGCGGGTTTTTAAGGATGAAATTGCCACGGGCCTCGGTGAGAGATACTTGCCGTCACCGTCGCACGGGATGAGTGCAGTCCGAAGGCAAAGCTTTTCTGACTCGCTCAAAGCATTCTTCAGTTTTAAAGCTCCGGGGTATGCTTTAGGGATAGCGGCGCTTGCACTTCTCGTAATCGGTCTTTCGATCTGGTTAATGCAGCGTTCGAAGACAGTAGTCAGCCCAACTCCGCAGCTCGCTGAATCATCAAGTCCGGCGCCGCTCGTAAGTCCCGACGGCAATGTAAACATAGCGCCCGGTCCGTCCCCCGGCGCAAGTGCTCCCGCGCTAATCGCGTTGAATGATGGCCCGCGGAATATTGGAGTCGACGAAAGAGGAGAAGTAACCGGGCTTGACGATTTGCCTCCAGGCCTGAGGCAGACGATCACGACCGCGATCAGGACGCAGCACGCCGCTAGTCCTTCGGCTTTGTCTGGACTAAGCGGGCAACCGGGAAAGTTAAGGGGAGAAGGGGACGACGCCGCTTTCACGTTGCTCGGTCCTATCAAAGTGGTGACCTTGAGTGATAAACCCACCTTGCGTTGGAATAAACTAAACGGAGCAACTTCTTATAAGGCCGCAATCTACGACTCGGGATTCATCCTGGTAACGGCAAGCCCGGAACTCACCGCAAGTGAATGGACACCGCCGGGCGCTCTGACCCGTGGGGAGGTTTACTCGTGGCGTGTGACGGCGATCAAAGATGGTCAGGAAATCAAGTCGCCCGTGCCGCCGGCGCCGGAAGCGAAGTTCAAAGTTTTAGATCGCACGCGCGCCGATGAATTGAGAAGAGCGAGACGCCTTTATTCCGGATCACATCTAACCCTCGGCGTGCTTTATGCACAGGCTGGGTTGTTGGCTGAAGCAGAGCGAGAGTTTCTCGAGCTGGCAAAAGCAAACCCTCAGTCAACAATTGCTCAAAATCTGTTACGGGATGTAAGAGCAGCGCGGCGGTGATAAAAGTGATCTAACCGAATAGGTGGAACCGCTGAATTCGTCTTCGCCCGCGTGCAGGGAGATCTTTGTTTTCTTCGCTCCCGAAGCTTCGGAAAAAGAAAAGAAACCGCGCCGGCTATAAACATCTCGCCCCCTTTGGGCTAAGGCTTACGCTTCATCTCTTCACCTGGCATCGCCTACAACCACGAAGCTCGCCCAGTAGAACGGGTGTTGGTATTCCGCGTTCTGTAACATCTTCAAGGCGGCCATGCGCAAAGCCTCGCTTTTCTTGTTGGTGATTTTCGGATTACCTAAGGACGTTTTAAGTCCGCGGTGGAAATCCAGCATAAGCAGTTTGGTAGCGGCGGAATCCACCTTCCACTGGCTGACCACCGTCGCCGGGCTGCCGGCAACAAAGAAGGCCCACGTCAATCCGATCATTCCTTCACCAGCGCCGACGCGTCCACGCGCTGTTTCGCAGGCAGATAGGACGACCACATTCGCTTTTAGATCGAGCTTCGTGATTTCCCACGATTCGAGCAGTCCATCTTCGCCCGCTCCACCCTGGGCCAACGCCAGATATGAATACATTGGACTGGCGTTATTGAGAATTGCGTGGGTGGCAAAATGCAGCACGGAGTAATTGCTTGCTTCTGTTTTAGCGCGCTCTTCAAGCGCGGCTGGGCCAATGTAAATCTTGCTGCGCGTTGGGCCATAGAGATCTGAAAGCAAGCGAACTTCGCTTTCCGCTTCGGGCAGCGGTTCCAGGGCGCCGTTGCGTAGCCCGGACCGGGTACGCTCAATGACAGGCTTTTCGAGCGCTGGATTCCCGAACGCAAGCAAGGTCCGATCTGATAGATCGGCCCCTTTTGGCTTGAGCTTTTGGATTTCGTAGAGCACCGAAAGCGAAGGCGTGTAAGAGATGGCGCTGTCCTGGACCAGATACCTATTCGGCGCCGTTCGCAAGGCTTGAAAAGGCAATTCCCATAGCGCTCCGTCGGGCACAATCACCAGGTTGGTGCGTCCCTTTAATTGAGCGCTAGCTGGCGCGAGTAGCAGGTTGTAGAGGTTTTCGGCAGATTCGTTAAAATCGAGATCGCGTTCGGCAAGCGCGCGACGAAACTTCTCGACTTTTGTCGCCAGATCTTTGCGCTTGATTTCAATGGGAAAGACTTTTAACTCGGCAGCGATTCGAATTCCGCGTCCGCCCAGGCCAATAGTGAAAAGCAGCACACGTTCGTCTGTCACCACGTATTCGAGCAACGCGGTCCGGGCATCCAGAAGCTTTTCTGTCTGTGCCAGAGTTGCGACGCCGGCCCCGCCGCGCCGGAACTCGAGTTCGGGGTGCGCGGCATAGAGCCTGGTTTCGAAAGCTTCGTAATCCCGCCGAGCGATCTGCACGCGCGCTGTAATCTCAGCAAGCCGCTTCTCATCTGCCTGTTTTTGCATTCGTGCGCGCGATAATTGTGTGTTAAGTGCGGCAAGGTCGTTGGTAAGCTGTCGCTCTTCCGCCAGTTCAGGCGACGTCATTGATTTGGTAATATTCGCGCGACCGGATTGCAGCACATCGAGGAGCACGCGGCCTTTCGCGCGTTCCGCATAGGCCAGCGCCTCGCTCAATTTATTCTGGCTGACGAGCAGGTCGATCATTTCCTGATACGGTGAAAGTTTATTCTCGAAGAAACTCTGCTGTTCAGTCTCGCCGCCTGCAACCTGCGTGCGAATTAATTCAATCTGCTTTATCGCTGCAGCAAACGATTGCTGCGCTTGTTCCGTTTTCCCGAGTGCCCGGTAAGCTTTTCCGGAGATCGTGTGCGCAAACCAAAGCGTCTCGCGGCTGCCGACTTCATTTGCGACCCTTAACGCGCGCTCAGCCATTGCCAGGGCAGCACTGTGCTTGTTCTGCAAAATGAAAGTCTCGGCGCTGTTCGCGAGTGCTTGCGCGATTCGTGGCTTGTCGTTCACTGCTTCGCTTTGCGCCAGGCTCCGCTGGAAGAAAGTCAATGCGCCGTCATAATTTGCCAGGCCGCGTTGTGCTGAACCGAGATTATTAAGAGTCTCAGCTATTCCCGCTTTATCATTAATTTCTGCGAATTGCTTAAGCGCCTTTTGGTAAAACTCAGTCGCAAGTGGAAAATTATTCTGAGCTTGATGAACGAGACCGATGTTGCTCAGGTCCAGGCCGATGCCTTGCTTCGCGCCGATCTCTTCAAATTGCTTTAATGACTTTTCGAAAAACTCCAGAGCTAAGTCATAACTACCTTGCAGGCGATAAACCTCGCCAATGTTGAGCAGCGAGATGGCGCTGCCTGGTTTATTTTTCTGAGACTCTTTGATGGCCAACGCTTGCTGCTGAGACTCGAGCGCCAGCGCATAGTTTCCCTGCTTGGAATGCACCAGGCCGATGTTGGTAAGCGCGATCGCAGCGCGGGCTTTACTGCCTGCTTCTTCAGCTAATTTCAAACTCTGTCCGTAAAACTGCAACGCCTGGTCATGTATCCCCTGGCCGTTATAGGCATTGCCGATGTTATTCATCACTGCCGACGTTTCGACTTTGTTTCCGGCCTGTTCCAGCAACGGTAGACTTTCGCGGTAAAAATTTAGCGCTGATTGATAATTGCTCTGCTTGGATTGCAGCACACCGAGTTGATTGAGAGCGGCTCCCGCGCCGCCCTTGTCTCCCAGGGCTTCGCGCAGCGCCAGTGCTTCGCCAAAATTCTTTGCCGCAGGTTCAAACTCGTCCTGCAAGTTATAGATCTGGCCGCTGGCGTAAAAGGCTGACGCAGTGCCCGCTCGGTCGTTAATTGTTTTTGCTATCTTGAGAGCGAGCCGGTAAACCTCAAGTGCCTGCGGAAATTTGCCCTGCGGCGCAAATTTGTTGCCCTGGGCGATCAGTGCCTGAACCAACTTTGGCGTTAGCAACTCTTTCCTCGCGTCCAACAAGCTCGCGCGTTCGCTCTCGCTCTTAGCCGTCGTCAGGGCGGCAGCCAATTCTTCTTCCGGCGAGAGCTCCTGCCCCAAGCAAACGCAAAAAAGCCCCACAATCAATAGCAAGGCACAGGTATTTCTAAAGAGTGTTGACAACATATTGCTTCCCGGAGTGCGGCTACCCAAGAGGCTCGACTGCCGACGAGGAGTCGAGCGGCAGGTAACGAAGGACTCGAACCGCGCGAGACATTGGTCGCTGGGCAAAGACGCGTGGTCGGGAAACGGCGCGCTTTCGCTGTCTCAATTTGCGTGGCTGACTGCGGATTCTACAACGCGCGAAAGATTTTTAGAAGATGGTAATAAGCCAGCCGCCTAGGCATCGTCTGTTTGTGTGGAACAAAACCTTTTTGGGGTGTGTTAGCGGCTGGCATCTGGCCACTGCCAACTAATGGACCTTCTGAGAAGCCCGTAATAGATAAATTGCAATGAGAAGGAACAGGAAATCATGAGCAAATTAGCGGAAGCGAAACCAACATCAAGATTGCTTAGCTGGGCTGCACTATCATTGATGGCCATGCTGCTGCTGGGCGCAACGGCGAGATCGGCGTCAGCGCAATCAACCGATCAGGATAGTCCAACACCCTTCACCGCAAACGAGATCAAAGGCACCGGCACCGACGACAAGACAGAATACTTCTATGCCTTTAGCGCCGATCCGGGTGACGTGACGCTGACGTTTGACGTCAAGGCTGACAAGAATGCCAGCCTCTCCGGATTCGATTACGAAGTGCTCAACGCTAAAGGTAAGCGACTCGCTGGCGGTTTCCTCGATCCGGTACGCGGCGAAAGCAAGCGCGCTATTGCAACCGTCAGCGTGAAAGGCCCAGGCACACAATCACTGCTGCTGAAACTCACCGTCACCGAATACGTCGCCACCTACAGAGTGAGGCTTGGCGGCTCGGTTGTTGTGGCCGGTGCAGACAGTGCGACAGCGATTACCGCCGGCGGAGGTGCTGTGAGTGCTGCCCCAATGCCGCAGGCCACGCCAGATCCAACAGCGGCTCAACCGGCAGCGGTGGCAACACCAGCTGATTCGACGGTGGTAGCTCCACCTGATGGCACAGCAGCGCAACCGGCGGCGGATGCAACGGCGCCTACTGAGGCGCAAGCTAACGCGAGCGCCGCTCAAGCTGTCGCAGACGCGGCTAAGCCAGGCAAGAAGATCAATCTCGATTTCAATCTGAAAGACAAGCTCAACTTACTTAAGGATATTCCCACCAGCGGAAGCATGGTCATTCTAATGAAAGACGGCACGACGCAGGAAATCCAAATGAAGAATGTGAAGAGCATCACGATGAAGCCCTAGTCTCGTATTAATCGCCCTCTGAAGGCTGAAAAGGAGAAGAGATGAAGATACAACACATCCGGAAAGCGGTTCTCGCGATCATTGGAGCCTTGTTCACGTTGTCGTTGGCTATTCCCGTAACGGCCCAGATTAATCAGACTGCTTTGCAGCAGGAACAACTCGCGCCAATCGCCATTCGGCAAAAGTTAACGGCGATACGACAGCGCATTAAGGCACGCAACCTGACCTACCAGGTTGGTTATACGGAACCGCTCAAACACGGCGCCAGAAGGATGACTGGCGGACGGCTGCCGGCTAACTTTCTACAGCTCGCTAAAAAGCAAAACGCCGTAGCGCGCCAGGTTCTGCAGCTTGATCGCGAGGCGCGCGCTGCGGCTCTACTAGCGAATCCGCAACTAAGAAATAAATTGCAGGAATTCAAGCTGCCCTGCATGGCTGGCGCTGCGTCTTTCGATTGGCGAAAGCTTGGAAAGGTGACGCCGGTGAGGCAGCAAGGGTGCGGCAGTTGCTGGGCGTACGGACCAATGGCGACGCTCGAATCAAGCTACTTGATTCGGAATAACTTGAAGACAGATGGCTCGGAACAGTTCATCGTCACCAATAGCGG
>JBDTTW010000053.1:0-10815 GCA_039930405.1 bacterium | reverse complement strand
GGAAGTTTCTGCTTGATGATGTCGGCCTGAATGGTTACGCCCAGATGATTTGCCTGGCCGGTTAAATCAGCGGCAGCGTGCATGTCGCCTTCCGGAGTTTTGAATTTGGAGTTGCGCAGGTAGCACCACAGAATGCAGGCCATGCCGAGCTCATGTGCCTGAGCGAAGGCATTGGCGACTTCAGTGATCTGTCTGGTCGATTCGTCCGAGCCAAAATAAATTGTTGCGCCGACCGCCACCGCGCCCATGTTGTGCGCTTCTTTCACTGTGCCAAACAGCACCTGATCGAATTTGTTCGGCAGCGTCAACAGCTCGTTGTGATTGATCTTCACGATGAAGGGAATTTTGTGCGCATAGCGGCGCGCGACCGTGCCCAGCACGCCAAAGGTTGAAGCAACCGCGTTGCAGCCGCCTTCGATCGCCAGCTTCACGATGTTTTCCGGATCAAAGTATTGCGGGTTTGGAGCGAAGGAGGCTCCCGCCGAATGCTCGATGCCCTGGTCCACCGGCAGGATTGAAAGATAGCCAGTCTTGGCGAGACGACCATTGTCGAAAAGAGTTTGCAGCGAACGCAGAACTGCCGGTGAGCGATCGGAAGCAGACCACACCCGATCGATAAAATCCGGGCCGGGCAAGTTGAGAGTATCTTTGCTTATCGCTGTTGCCTGGTGGTCCAGCAGCGTACGCGCGTTGTCGCCCAGCAACTCTTCAATGCGGTCGAGACTGGTAGTCCCTCGTTTCAATTCTGTAGCCATTCTTCCTCCTGAATAAACCGAAGCGAGCGCGAAATCTAGGAATTTCCTAATGAATCAGCCATGATTATAACATACCGAGCCGGTTCTGACCCGCCGCACCCATGACCTTGTCTGGTTAATGCTGTTCAATGACCGAGCGGCAGCGAATGAGGCCAAAGCGGCGCCAAGGCCGCCGCACTCAAAAGAGTTGAGCTTCCTCTAACCATCTCAGCGAGCCGCTTGGGCCATTGCCGCCAGCGACTCGCGGCCAAATCGTCTTTGCAGCCGGCGCGCCCAGGGCAAACCGAGTTTTACGATTATTTTTTGCGGGCGCGAAAAGGCATAGATGTCGTACCAAACGGAATTGTCTTCAAGGAGTTCGATCATAAAGCGTTCCTCACCGCGCTCGGCGTGGTCCGGCAGAGTTCCATAAGCAAAGCCAAATCTTTTGACTGGTCCATCCTCGTTAATCGTATAAACAATGCGGCACGCGTTCAGCGACCAGAAGCCAAATGTGTGCGCCCGAACCGCGACCGTCGTTCCCGTTTGCAGCGGACTGCCGTGCGGCATGACGCTGGCCCAGCCCAGTTCAAAGTGCCGCCATTTGCTTAGCGCGTCGCTGGCGCGCATGAAAGCTTCGCGACCTTCGCCCAGCCGAATGCGATTGTGATCGACGGTGTAACCAGCCGGGGGCTTGGTTTGGGTCGCGCCAACGTCGGAATAAGAAAACGGCAGATCTTTTTGTGAAGCAATGAACCGGCGAATGAGCGCCTCGGTAGGCTGACGCAACACAAACATTTGTTTTAGTCGCTCTTGGGTTTGTTGCCGCTCGAGGCCGCGCGTGCGCGTGGATGATGATTGTCATAGGCAGCGCGCAGATGTTGGTCAGTTATGTGCGTGTAGATTTGCGTCGTAGAAATGTCGCTGTGGCCCAACAATGCCTGGACTGAACGCGAGTCGGCGCCGTGCTCGAGCAGGTGCGTGGCAAAACTATGGCGCAGCGTGTGCGGCGAAACGTGGCTGAGGCCGATGCTCTCTGCATAACTCTTGATTGTCGCCCAGGCAAAGTGGCGCGTCAGTGGTTTGCCACGGTAAAGAAAAAGATTTGGGTAAGGTGACTTGCCATAATCCACTTTGAGCGCCGCATATTGTTGCAGCCAGTGAATCGCACTCTTGCCGAGCGGCACGCGCCGCTCTTTGCTGCCCTTGCCATGACAATTAACGATGCCGCCGTGAAGATCAACGTCGGTTTGCTTCAGCGTAACCATTTCCGAAACACGCAGGCCGGCGGCGTACATCAACTCCAGCATAGCCCGATCGCGTATGCCGTCTGGTGTCGAAATATCAGGCGTCGCAAACAAGCGATCAATTTCTTCTTCGGTCAGAAACTTTGGCAGGTAGGAAAACTTTTGCGGCGTGTCGAGATCTTCCGCCGGATGCTGTTTGATGTGACCGTCCAGCATCAGGAAACGGAAGAAGCCGCGGGCGGCGCTGACCGATCGAGCCACAGAAGAAGGCGCCAGCCCTTCGCGAGAAAGCTGCGCGATCCATTTTCGTAGGTCTGCTCGCGTCAAATCGGAAATCGGTTGTTTGGTTTTCGCGGCCCACAGCTCGAGCCGGTTGAGATCTCGGCGATAACTCTCGAGCGTATTGCGCGAAAGGCCCTTCTCAACCTGAATGTAGGTGAGAAACTCTTTTACTAAGTCTCTCTGTGTAATTGTCTTTGCCATAGAGTCCAGAGGGTCAACGAGCGGGGGCAGGCCCGCCTTCCTTACCTGAGAGGTTTTCATGAGCTTTAAACGATTCCAACATTCACAGCCTCTCAATCAAAAAAAAGGGAAATCTAATTGCCTCGCGGTCGCGAAGGCGGGCATGCCCCCGCTCTTTCTGCGGGGGATTATAGTCGAGGTTAGTTAAGGTAAGAGCTTTATTCGTAGCGGAGGCACTCGATTGGATCGAGTCGAGAAGCTTTGCGCGCCGGCCAGACACCAAAGATCAAACCGACGCCAACCGAGACGGTGAGTCCGGAGACAACCGCCCAACTGGGTATGGACGCAGGCAGAGAAGGAATGAATAACATTACAAGGCGGCTGATGCCGACCGCGAGGATGACGCCAAGGATGCCGCCAAGAAAAGTCAGCGTCATCGCCTCAAACAAAAACTGTCGCACAATATCTTTGCGGCGCGCGCCGAGCGCTTTACGCACGCCAATCTCTTTCGTTCGTTCAGTCACGCTCACCAGCATGATATTCATCACGCCAATGCCGCCAACCAAAAGGCCCAGGCTGGAAATAGCGATTGCAATCAGACCGACCATCGCCGTGATGCTGTCAAACTGTTCGATAAACTTGTCGGCAGTCTTGATATCAAAATTGTTGGGATCGCCAAACTTCACATTGCGCCGCCGGCGCAGGATCTCTTCAGACTGTTGCAACGCTTCGGTCGTTTGGCCTGAACGAGCTTTGATCACCAGCATCGTGTAGCCTTTCGCAGGAGCGATTTTTTGCGCCGTGCGAAAAGGAATCATTACCGCGTTGTCTTCTTCATTCTCACCAAAGAACCCGGCCTTCCTCTTTTCCAACACGCCTACGACTTCAAAGTTATATCCGCCCATGCGCACCTTCGTGCCCGCGATTTGATTCTGCCCGGGAAAAAGCGCGTCGGCTGCGTTGACCCCGATGACCATGATGTTGGCGCGCTGCTGGTCATCATTCTCAGTTATGAAGCGCCCTTCCTTCATCACAATATTCGTGATGTCGTCGTAGTTCGCCGAAACTCCCTGCGTGTCTCCCCAGCGGTAGTTGTGTCCCTGGTAAGTTATGTTGTCGTCAAATGGACCACCGCCGTAGCCGATGTTCGGGGCCTGGTAACCCACTTCTTCCACCGCGCTCGCTTGAGCCGCGATTGTCTCTGCGTCATCGACAGTTAATGGTTTTCGCAGTCGCTCAGAACGGTCCTCGCCGGTGTGTGGCCCGGTGGAGAGGTGAAAAGCGTAGATGTTGCTGGTGCCGTATTCCTCGATCATCGAGACGATGTTTTGCCGCAATCCGGTGAGGATGGAAGCGATAGTGATTGCGGTCATGACTCCGATCACGATCCCGAGAACAGTCAGAAAACTTCTGAACTTGTGTGAACGAACGCTCTCCAGGGCCATCCGGAGAGTTTCTGTCAGCACACTTTTTGGAAGTCTTAGTTTCATCTATCAGCTCAATGCCAATCCGGTTCGGCGCAAATAGTCCAACTCAGAAGGTTTCAGGTTGGGAAGGGGGCATGCCCCCGCTAAGCTTGGCAGCCGTACACCAGAGCGGGGCATGCCCCCTTCCCAACCCTGAGATTGTTCACCAATCCTCATACACCCTCGGTCTTGTCTTCCTAGGTCGACTGTGTCAACGCCAGAATCGGATCAAGTCGCGCCGCCTTAAACGCCGGGTAGACGCCGGCAATCATTCCGATCAAGGTGGACACAATCAGCGCCAGCAGGATGTAACCGACCGTGATGGTCATCGTGATCGAGGCCAACGTTGTAATCAAAGTCGTCACTCCCCACGACAGCAGCAGGCCCAGCACGCCGCCAAGCACACAAAGAATCGCCGACTCAATTAGAAACTGCAGCAGGATGTGCTTCCTGGTCGCGCCCACGGCTTTGCGCAGTCCCACTTCGAATGTTCGTTCGGTAACGCTGACCAGCATGATATTCATCACTACGATGCCGCCCACGATCAACGTAATCAGCGTAATGGGAACTACAACCAGAGCAATGCTGCTGGTGAACTGATCGATCTGATTGTTCAGCTCATCCACATTTACCAAACCGAAATCGTCCTCTTCGTTGCCATTAAGGCGGTGCTTGTTTCGCATCGCGACGCGGGCATCTTCGATTGAGGTTTGAAATGTTTCGCGGTTGCGCCCTTTGCCGTGAATCTGCAAGCCGTTGCGTCCAAAGATTTGCAGGTGTGTAGTCACCGGGATGTAGATGTGTCGATCCTGAGAGTCCCCGAAAAAAGAACCGCGCGCTTCCTCGACCCCGACGACACGCATGGGTATACCCCGAACCTTTAGGACCTTACCTATCGGGTCAGTGTTCGGGAAAAACTTCTCCTTGATGTCCCAGCCTAAAACCACCACGAATGCCGAGCGCTCGACTTCATCGGCGGCGATGAAACGCCCGTCCGAAATCGTTTTGTCTTCAATGTCGACCATGTTGGCGGTGACGCCGAATACCTGGGCCCCGGGAAAATCAATGCCATCCTGTTTCAAATCGACTCCGCTTCGAACGCCCGCGCCCACTTCCACGCAACTCTTACAGTGGTCGCGCAGCCACTCAAAGTCGTCCCAGTTGAGGCGCTTGTTACGCCGGTTCATGCGTTCAAACTCGTCGTCAGTCAGGCGCCCGGTTGAGGCAATCCGCGCAATCATGAAGTGATTGCTGCCGAGAATCTTTCCCACCTTGTCGACGACGTAAGTATTTAACCCGCTGATTGACGCGCCTACCGTCACCACTGAAGCGACGCCAATGATGATGCCGATCAGCGTCAGGAACGCGCGCAGCTTGTGCGCAAAGATCGATTGCAGCGCAATCTTCATGGCGTCGGAAAAAAAGGAAAAGAAGCTTCTCATTGAGTTGGTGACCGCAACGATTCGCAGGCAACAGGCTGTACGACTGCTTGCGCGACAAAGTTTGATCCGGATTTTCGGATTGTGGACACCCGGAAACCGGCGTTGGATCCCTTACAGGATTAACGCCGGCAGCTAGGATTTATTAACAGTTAGGAGAGTTCAGCTGTCGCTTCTTCTGCGGGGACAAGCGAAAACTTCGTAGCCCAGCGGATACGTCCGGTGACTTGCATGGCCACAAACAGCGTCGCCACCGAGCCGATGGTGATGGCCAAACCGGTGAATCCCTTCAGGAAAAACGCGTAGGAAAACATGATGAGGTAAACAAACTGGGCGATGGCGGCTTCGCGACTGGCAAAGTGCAGGCCGACCACCAGCCGCAAGTAACTAACCACCAGAAAGATGGAAACAGCGGCTGATATCGCAAACGCTGCGTGGATTGAAACATGATCGACCAGATAGGCGAGCAGCAGATGAAAAGAGAAGAAGGCCGCAGCGAGAAAAAAGTAGTTCATCGGATGAAGTTCAATGCCGCGCATGGTCGTGATGATCAGCATGATAAAGAAGAAAAAGAACAGTGAGACCGGCGCGAAGAAACTGATCTTGCCGGCCAATGGTCCTGGTTGCAATTTTTCCGGCATCACCATGGCGATTTGATAACCGGAAACTAAATTCTTATACGACCAAACCAGGTCCCAGCCGCTGCCAGTTTCGTGTTTCTCGGAAGGCGACAGAGTGTTATCAGGAAAGTCGATGTCTTTGAAGTTCGTCTTCATCTTCAAGTCAAAGTTGCGCACCTGCGACACGTCATTGTTGCCAAAGCTGTAGCGCCATTCATTGAGACCTTGTGAACGATAGCCAACCGCGAGCCGGGGCGTGGCGCCGGCGCCAACTTTGAAAGAACCGCTAGCTGCGTTCTGTTCGTTCCTGATTGGCACCGGCGTGCCATCAACCGTGAAAATCAGATCGTCATAGATTGCTTTTGCGGTGGGAAAATTGATCTTGAAAAAAACCGTTTCCTCTTTGTCGCTCGGATTGCTAAAGCTGTAGTTGCCGGCGAAATTAACTTTGTACGTGCTGTACCACAACAATCCTTTTTGCCGGTGCTCGAGATCGAGGGCCACGTCGATCGCACTGCTCTCCAACGGCAACGGCGTGGTCACCGCGTCGTCAACCGTCTTGACGATCTTTTTCCCGTTCTCGGTGCTTTCTTCCTTGCGCTGAACAATGTGCGTGAACAACGCGGTTGGCGGCGCCTGGTCCTGCGGCGCGCCCCAGGTCGAAGTCACGCTGTTATTTGAAGCGGCAGCCGAATCGTAAGTACGAGAGAAAATTGTGCCGCCGAGAATCGCCCAGGCGATGGACGTGCAAATGAAAATGAAAGCAATGGCGATAATTCGTTTAGTCACTTTAATACTCCTCTTAACTGTTTCGTCGACGCGATAAATTTCTTCAAGCATTCTGTATTGACCGTTGCAAGCTGAACAATGTGGTCGCCCACATAGCCACGATGGGAGACGACCGGACGCGCGGTTTGGGTGTCACTAACATTTTTAGAGTATGCAAAGCTGTTCAGGGCGGACAGGTTTACGTTGGTGTACATTTCAGTTTCTACCGTACCAGGTGGATTGGTTCAAAGCACTTTACTAAACAAAGCCTACAGCCAAAAAAATAAAGTCAGCGACTGCGCACTTGCTTGATCAGGGTTTCCATGTGGCTGACATAGTTTTCGAGCGCGCGCTTTCCATTAGCCGTCAACTTGTATTCTGTTTTCGGCAGGCGCCCCTCGAATGATTTGGTGCAAGCAATGTAGCCCCCGTCTTCCAGCTTGCGCGCGTGCGCGCTAAGGTTGCCGTCAGTGGTATGCATCAGGTTTTTCAGATCGTTGAAGGTCAGCGATTCGTTGGCGGCCAGCGCGCTGATAATACCGAGCCGCATGCGTTCGTGAATCAAGCGGTCGAGCGAATGCGCGGGATGGTTTGCTTTGGCTGCGTGCGGTTCAGCAGCAGCGGTCGCGCCACTTGCTTCGCGTTTCTTGTGCGTTGAATGTTTTAGTGCTGCGTTTCTAGCCACCGTATCTCCTTGCGATAATAACTCCGAAAACAATATGCAAGCCGCCGAAACCGGCAGCCATAAACCAATCAGCAAACGCCGCCGGCGCAAATAAGGTCGCGGCGCCAAGTGCCATGAAGCCCAGACCCATGAGCGGCACGACGCTTACTGAAAACATGCCGCCGGTAATCACTCCGGTCCCGTAAAGCAACAACCACAGTCCCGGAATCGCATTCGTCGATCCTGAGCGATAGAGCACCAGGCTCAGAATCGCACCGGCGAGCAGCGGCGGCGACAAACTAAAGGCGACCTTACGGCCTGGCCCCGAGAGCAGCGGCGTCTGAGTCGCGCGCGCCTTGCGGTCCATGGACCAGCCGGCAATTAGCAGCGCAACCACCGCGTCAGCGAGCCAAATCGCAAGCCAGCTCTTAAAACTCTTTTGTTGAGCGGCAATCGTGTTCGCGGCAAACGCTGCAGCCAAACCGGTAATGCCAATCGCCACCAGTCCCCACCCGGAAATTGCCGTGAACGCGGTGGCGCGCTCCATGGTTTCGCGAATGTACTGCAGGTTGTCCATCGCGCGCGTGTGCAGCGCGGGCGGCTCTTCTTGTGGTTGGGTGACGAGATGGATTGAGCCCATGCCCGAAGAATAACGTGCTCTGCCGAATGCTGTCAAGTACTTTATGAGACAAAGAATCTAACCGATTTTCCAAAAATGAGGAGGGCTTTGCGGAAGGTAATCCCATAGCCGAACTTGTCCCAGTTTCACTTTCCAGCAAGGCGAAAAGTCGAATCACCACAAGGACTACATTGGTCCCTGCGCACCCGAGTCACTAAGCTCTCTGCTGGTGGCCACCCTTGCTTTGTTAGATAATCCTACCGCCATGAGCGTGCATCCTCTACCAGTCCAAACTGAAAAGCAGCGCGAGATTATTTCTTACGATCCGGGCACAGGCGCGGAGATCGGGCGCGCGCCGCTGTCTTCAACTGCAGATGTGACAGCCGCGGTCGAGCGCGCGCGGAGTGCGCAACCGTCCTGGGCCAACCTGTCTTTTCGCGAACGCCGTCGGGTGATCCTGCGCGCCCGCGCCCTGCTCCTCGATGACGCTGACCAGATCGCTCAATTGATTTCTCGCGAAACGGGAAAGCCCGCGGCAGAAGCGCTGGCGATGGAGATCGTGCCGACGCTTGATGCGATGCACTACTTCGCACACGCTTCGGAAAATCTTTTGCGTCCACAAAAAATTGACATTGGGCAGTACGGTTTGATGGGCCGGTCGTCGCGTCTCATCTTCAAGCCGCTGGGTGTGGTTGGGATTATTTCACCCTGGAACTTTCCGCTGGCGACTCCTGCTCAGGAAATCGTGATGGCGTTGATGGCGGGGAATGCGGTCGTTTTGAAACCGAGCGAGTTGACGCCGCTGATTGCGCTGAAGCTTGGCGAGCTCTTCGAGCGCGCAGGATTGCCGAACCACCTGTTGGAAATCGTAACGGGCGACGGCTCAAGCGGAGCTGCTTTAATCGACGCGCGGGTCGACAGGATCATGTTCACCGGCAGCGTGGCCACGGGAAAACGCGTAGCTGAAGCGGCCGCGAAATACCTGACGCCGGTGGTGCTCGAACTCGGCGGCAAAGATCCCATGATCGTTTTGGAAGACGCGGATATTAACAACGCAGCGCGTGGCGCAGTCTGGGGTGCGTTTGCAAATTCCGGGCAGGCTTGCGCGTCGGTCGAACGTTGTTACGTGCAGGAGTCGATTGCAGACAAATTCATCGAACGAGTGGTTGCGGAAACCAAAGCACTGAAACAAGGTTTGGGTTCAGACCCGGGCATCGATGTTGGTTCAATGTCCAACGACCGCCAGTTACAAATCGTTTCCGATCATGTTGAGGAGGCGAAAGCGCGCGGCGCCCAAATATTAACCGGCGGCAAACGCGCCACGAATCTTCCCGGATTATTTTACGAACCGACGGTGCTGACGAAGGTCGATCATCGCATGACGATAATGCGCGATGAAACGTTTGGTCCGGTGTTGCCGGTGATGACCTTTAAGACTGAAGCGGAAGCGATCGAGCTCGCGAACGACAGTCTTTACGGACTGACGGCAAGCGTCTGGACCAGGAACATTGCCAGGGGAAAGCGAATTGCCGCGCTCGTTCACGCCGGCACGGTGATGGTTAACGAGGTGGTCTACACCCACGGCATCGCACAAACACCCTGGGGTGGCATTAAGGAGAGTGGTTACGGGCGAACGCACGGCCGTATGGGACTGCTGGAGTTAGTGAACGCTCAGCACGTCCATGTCAATCGCGTCCCTTTTCTCCCAGACCTCTGGTGGTTCTGCTACAGCCCGCGAGGCGCAAAACTCTTCAGTGGTCTTGCTAAAAGATTTACTACCGGCAGCATGATGCGAACGTCATTGTTGCTGCCGCAGATGGTTCGGCGACTGTTCGAGCGTCGTTAGTGCCGCTTTCCGAAATCACTTTCTCCTTTCTCTAAACAAAAAAGCGAGGCCCTTTCGGACCTCGCTTGATCTGAATCGATCACAAAATGCGGTTCGCTTAGCGGTCATACCGGTGATCGCAGGCGGGACAAAGTTCCGCCGCTTCTTCAGTCCAGTAGACGTGCGTTACCGTCATTGAACCGTCCGAATTTCCGCGTTGATAAGTTGAGCTGCGGCCGTTGTGAGACTGGCTCACGAGTTGGCCCCAGTTGTTGGAGTCGTTCGTATCGTCGGACGCCGCTGAAGCCGGATTGGTACGTGCGGCGAGCGTCGTGAAGCTGTCAAGATGCGTGTAGATGATTACCAACTCGTCATAATCGTGTTGGTTCGGGTGCGTGCTTAGCGTACTGCCCGCATTCGCGCCCGTATTTGAAAAGTAATCCATGCAAGTATTTTGCGAGCTACCGTCAGTGGACTGGTGATCCAGACCGAAGGTGTGGCCAATCTCCTGGCACATTACATGCAGTTTCTCGTTCGGGTTGTTATAGGTGGACGTATTGAAGTAAGTATCGTTCATCTTAGCCGAACCCTGCGTGATGTGGGTACCGCCAGTGATGTTGATCGAGGCCAGACCGAGCCAACCGTTGTTGCCATACGTGCGGTTGCATACCTGTACCGTCCCCGCGACCATTTTGCAGTTCCGGCCGGCAGTGCCAGCGATTGAGGTGAGATCCATCACGGACGAATTGCTCCAATCCGCGAGCGCCGTATTGAACTCAGTGGTCCAGTTGGAAGTTACGTTGTTACCGACTTTGAGAGTGAACGGGTTAGCGGTGCGTGCCCAATGGTAGCCACCCCAAGAGTGACTTGCGGAAACGACGGACGCAAAAACCGCAACGGTGGTTAGGACCAAGGCGACGATAAGCGTACGTCGGCGAGAACTTGTGACCATTAATTTGACTTCCTTTCAG
>JBDTTW010000052.1:0-6994 GCA_039930405.1 bacterium | reverse complement strand
CCCAACGCTGCTGATCAGAATAAATGTTACCGAGACCATACGCGGCGCGGCCATCGTGAGGCTTAAGCTTGAGAATGCTTTGATATGAATCTTCAGCTTCGGCAAAACGCCGCGCATCGCGAAACTGATTTCCCTTTTCCAGCAGGTCGTCGACGCGGTCTTCGATTTCGGCGCTGCTCGGTCCGGTCGCGCGTGGACCAGGGGTCCGCCGGGTGTTCGGAGCAGTACGACCAGTGCGTTTTCTGGTTTCAGGATTCTTGGGCCTAAAAATTCCGGCGCCGCCGCCCACATCGACACCGACATCCTGTCCGCGAGCATCAAGTCCAGCCGCCGCTAAACAAAACGAAAGCGCAATAAGTGACAACGATGCGCGAATAATCGAGGAAGCTCTCATCGATCTACTCCTGGTCTGTCGGGTAACTATAGATTTCAACCACTGCGATAAGTTGGTAGATAGCCTGGCAGAAGCCGTTGAAACGTGGCGGAATTGTAGCCTAATTTCGCGAAGATGGGCTAACTAAGAAGTTAATTCGGGTTGGGATAGAGCTAGCCGGGCGGCGCGCTCAGGCGGAACGGACCAGACGGAAGCCAAAATTCTGATGCCGCGTAGTCGGCGGGAACCAGTCCCGATAGGTGGCGGAAACCGGTATCTGCCGGTCTTTGGGATCGCTGGCATAGGAACCGCCGCGGGCCACAACCCATTCTTTCGACGCGGAGGGAATCTCTGCGCCGCCGTTGTAAATAGAAGCTTTCGACGAAGTCCATTCCCAGGCGTTGCCGATGAGATCAACCACGCCCCATTTGTCCTTGCCGTCGGGATAAGTGCCCACTGGCTGCGGCGTGGCTTCCCTCACAACCGCACGACGTTCCTGCCACGCATCACCCCAGGGATAGACTTTGTATTCGCCGCCGCTGCGTGCTGCAAACTCCCATTCTTCCTCCGTCGGCAGGCGATAAGTGACGCCGTCACGCTTTGAACGCCATGCGGCGAAAGCTTCGGCATCCTTGGGCGAAACATTTACCACCGGCCACTGCTCTTGGCCTGGTAGTGGTTGTCCTCTAACCCAGTGGCTCGGAACCTCGTAACCCATGTCGCGGACAAACTCGGCGTACTCAGCGTTGGTAACTTCGGTGCGGTCCATAAAGAATGCGGGCACCGTCACCGAGTGCTCAGGCCGCTCCTGCGGTGGTCCATCGTTGCGGCCCATCTGGAAGGTACCGCCAGGAATCGCAACCAGATCGGCCTTCGTTGATCCGCTCTGGTGATTGGTTGGATTCGTTGGTGGAGTTTGACCAATGACCGGGGGTGTCGGTTTTGGACGCGTTAGGAAGTAAGCAGCGGCACCACCGGCAAGCAACAGAACCACGAGCACGACACCACCAATGACCATCTTGGAATTGCCTTTGGGCGGTGCACTCGCGCCGGGCAGGGATGCCGAAACTCCCGGGAAGGAACTTGAGACTCCAGGAAAACTGTTGGCGGCCGCGGCATTGGCATTCGCTGCAAGAGCTGGTCCTGATTCGGCAACAGTAGCGCCCGGCACCATGCTGGTCGCCAGACGAGAGAGACGCTCCTCGAGTTCTTTCGCTTGCTTTTCAACGCGCTCCATCTGTTCACGCGCCTGGCGTTCTCGTTCAGCTCGCTCTTCTTCTTCCTTGCGCTTTTGTTCCTCTGCTTCTTTCCGCTTTCGTTCCTTTTCCTCGGTCGCCTGCCGCCGTGCTTGCGCTTCGCGGTCCAGTTCGTCGCGCGCGATCTGATCGCGTTGCTTCTGTTCCTTTTCGTACTCCAATCGCGCTGACGCGATCTGTGCTTGTTCTTCGGCGCCTAAAGCTGACGAGCTAACGGTTCCCGCCATTGAATCGAAAGCTACCTGCGAATTAGGAGGAACCGATTGGCTGCCCGTGCTGATGGCCGGCGAATGCATTGTTTCGCCCCCATCGAGACGGCCTGTCTGCCGGTTGATATGCATCGTTGAGCCAAAGTCGCCAACGGCCGCGCGCAATTCATCGAGGAACACTTCAACCGAAGGCGTGCGGTCCGCGACTTCCTTCTCGAGAGCGTGCTGCACGACTGCTTCAAGGCGCGGCGAGACATCGACTCCCATCGACTTGAAACTCGGCAGCGGCAGCGTGAGGTGCTTCTTCATGATTGAAGGAATCGACGAGCCTTTGTACGGAACATCGCCGGCGAGCATTTGGTAGAGAATGATCCCCAGGCTGTAGATGTCGGCGCGCGCATCCGGCTCGTCATCCGACCACTGTTCGGGCGCCATATAAAAAGGAGAGCCCATCAGCCCGCTTGTCTTCGCTTGAATAAACGAACCGAGCAATTCACCGGACTTTATTTTTGCCAAACCGAAGTCGAGTATCTTTAAACCCTGCGAAACCGGCTGGCCCAACTGGGTCATGATGTTCAAAGGTTTAAGATCGCGATGCACGATGTTCTGGCGATGTGCGGCCGCTACGCCCGCGCCAATGGCCGAGGCGAATTCCAGGGCGCGCGGCGGTGGCATCACTTTTTCGTCAGCTAAAATGTCCTGTAACGATTGGCCGTTAACAAACTCCATCACCAGAAAAGGCATAGTGCCGCGCACTACACCGAAATCGGTGACGGAAATAATGTTTTGATGACGGATGGCGGCGGCGGCCAGCGCTTCCTGGCGAAACCGCGTAACCAGCATGGGATCGTTGCCAACTAAATCCGGCAGGATCACTTTGATCGCGTGAGATGTCTTGAGGAAAATATGGCGCGCCTGAAAAACAACCCCCATGCCTCCCTGGCCCAAACGCTTTTCCAGTTGATAGCGCGCGTCGAGTATTGGTTCCCCGAGCAGCGAAGGCGTGGTGGCATCGCCGTCCTGCGGACAGTGGTTTATATCATCGGGGAAACAGCGCCTACAGGCTGGGCATTCTTTCATCTATTACTCAATGGAAGCGGCGGCGGAGATAACATCGCTGTTTGATTCTAACGGCTATCTTATAGAGCAAGCAACACTAAAAGGTCAGGCCTCAATACTTTGAGTGGTGCTAATTGACGCTAGCGAACCACGATGTTCACTAACCGCTGCGGCACCACAATGACCTTTACGACCTCGTGCCCGTCAATCAACGAGCGAATTTTCTCATCGGCAAGCGCAGCGGTGCGCAGTTCTGCTTCTGAAACTTCGGGCGACGTGATCAGACGCGAACGCAACTTGCCATTGACCTGAACTGGAATCTCCAACTCTTCGCTGCGAGCTAATTCCGGATCGGCCTGCGGCCAACGCGCTGAATTCAGCAGCCCACCTTGATGACCCAATGCTTCCCACATTTCCTCGGCCGCATGAGGAGCAAAGGGAGTAAGCATCACGACCAATGTTTCCAGGGCTTCACGCACAACAAACACATCTTCAGCCAAGGCCGTTGCCGGATCTGCATTAAAGTCGCTGAGTTCATTAAACAACTCCATCAGCGCCGCGACGTTGGTGTTGAAATGCAAATCATCGAACTCGTTAGTGATGCGAGCAATTGTCTGGTGCGTCTTGCGCCGTAAAGCGCGGGCCGACGAATTGAGTTCACCCGGTCCGGAGTTTCGACCATCTGAATTCACCTTTGAAAGGCGTTCTTGCCAGCGCCAAACCATTGTGTACACACGCCGCAAAAACCTGACGGCGCCTTCGATGCCTGACTCGGACCAGCGCAATTCGTTTTCAACCGGCGCAGCAAACAAGACGAACAAACGGGCAGCATCGGCGCCAAACGCAGCGATCATTTCATCGGGATCGACACCGTTGCCCAAACTCTTGGACATCGCTTTCCATTCATCGGTTCCCTCGACGCGGTTCGTTACCATGCCCTGAGTCAACAAACGTTTGACAGGCTCGTCAAAGGAAACCAGACCGAGGTCGCGCATCACCTTGGTCCAGAAGCGCGTGTAAATAAGATGCATAACCGCATGCGAGTCACCGCCAATGTACTGGTCCACCGGCGTCCAGCGACCGGCTGTTTCCGGATCGAAGGGCGCGGTTTCGTTGCGCGGATCGCAGTAGCGAAAGAAGTACCACGAGGAATCGACAAACGTATCCATTGTGTCAGTTTCGCGTCGCGCGGGTCTATCACACTTTGGACAGGTTGTATTTACAAACTCCGGAACGCCGGCTAACGGCGATTCGCCGGTGCCAGTGAACGCCGCGTTTTCGGGTAACACGACCGGCAACTGATCGTAAGGTACCGGCACGGTGCCACAATTTTCGCAGTAAATCATCGGCACGGGCGCACCCCAAAAACGCTGGCGCGAGACACCCCAATCGCGAATACGATAGGTGACGGCCGCTTCGCCAAAACCTTTCGCCTTTGCTTCGGCTGCCATCTCCTGCATCGCAACTTCTGAAAGTTTGCTGCTCCACTCGCCGGAGTTCACCAGAATGCCGTAGTCAGTAAACGCATGCTGCATCGCTAATGATTGATCTTCGCTCAACGCGTCATGCGCGATCGATTCCTGTTCGTGTGAAACGCGTTCTATCACTCTGCGGATCGGCAGCGAGTACTTTTGCGCAAACTCGTAATCGCGTTCGTCGTGCGCGGGTACGCTCATCACTGCGCCGGTGCCGTATTCCATCAACACGTAATTCGCCACCCACAGCGGAATCGTTTCGCCGCTGAAAGGATTAATGGCCAACACGCCGGTATTGATTCCCAGCTTTTCTTCTTCCTGATCCACGACTCGGCTGCCGCCGGCACTTTCTTTTCTTATCTTCTCGGCAAATCTTGCTACGTCATCTTTCAATGCCGAGTCTGCAAGCAATTCGTCGAGCAGCGGATGGGCCGCGGATACCACGACCGCCGTAGCGCCATAGATTGTGTCGATGCGCGTCGTAAACACACGAATCTTTTCTTTGCTGTCCTTAACGGCAAAGTCGATGAAGGCACCTGCACTGCGGCCAACCCAGTCGCGCTGACGCTTTAGAACCTTTTCCGGCCAACCCGTTTCGATCTGCTTGATGTCGGCCACGAGTTGCTCGGCATAGTCGGTGATGCGCAGAAACCATTGCTCGAGATCGCGCTTCTCGACGGTGGCGCCGCAACGCCAGCACTCGCCGCCGGATGATTGTTCATTGGAAAGGACCGTGCCTTCACGCGGACACCAGTTGACCGGCGACATCTTTTTGTACGCCAGTCCGCGTTCGTACATTTTCAGGAAGAACCACTGGTCCCACTTGTAATAGTCGGGGCGATGCGCTGCGATTTCGCGCGACCAGTCGTAACTGATTCCCAGCCGCTGCATCTGACCGCGCATGTGCGCGATGTTCTTTTCGGTCCATTCACGCGGATTGATACCGCGCTTGATGGCTGCCTGCTCGGCGGGTTGGCCAAAACTGTCCCAACCAATCGGATGCAATACGTTGAAGCCTTGCAAGCGTTTGTACCAGGCAAGCGCGTCGCCGATTGCGTAGTTGCGCACGTGGCCCATGTGCAAAAAGCCAGACGGATACGGCAACATCTCGAGCGCGTAAAACCTGGGTCGCGGATCGTCGTTATTGGCTTCGAAGGCGCGCGCTTCTCGCCAGCGCTCCTGCCACTTTTTCTCTATCTGCTCGGGAAAATATTTTTCGTCCATCGTCTTGTCCTAACGTTGCTTACACTTAACACGAAATTGCCGGGAAGTCGTAATGCAGTCTGCTGGTTTGCGAATGCGGCTTACGCAAACTGTTGGTGCTGCGTAGTTCCCGAACCTAATTTGCTGTTGGAGGGTTTCGCCGCCCCGCGAGAGCGCGCTTACGCGCGATGCAGCAGCGGCACCGTTAGGAGGAGCTTGGCGAGTCGATCATGTCGCGCTGTCATAACAATCATTATTTTAGCCAACGGTAGCTGGAACTGTCCAGGTTCTCAAATAATGTGTCTATTCCTGCTCGCAGCTCATGCTTTACTACGCTGATGCTCTTCCATGTAGGCTCTCAAAAGGGCATTGATCTTCGTCTGATATCCCGAGCCAAGTTTTCTATACCAAGCTACAACATCGCTATCGACACGTAGCGTGACCTGTTTCTTGGGCGGGACGGGTTTCAGTCCGCGACGAACAATCCCCCGTGCGAACAGCTCCGCCGGGACCTCCGGATTATCAGAAAGATCTATATCCTCATCCTCCATGGCATCGATTCGCTTCCAGTCAGTCTCTGATTTCCTTGAAGTAGGTTTCTTCTTCATTCCTGCTTGCCTTTCTAACCGATATTATGCGTATCGCTTCGTCACTTTCAGTATGGATAATTGCTACAACCTTTCCTCTTAACATCCCAAATGTGAGAAAACGATTCTCACCATAGTTGAACCGATTGTCCGGGAAACTATACGTCTCACCGTTGAAAACATCTTCGCCGTCGAGAAAGTCAAATCCATGTCGGATCAGATTCGCTCGCCGCTTCGCTTCGTCCCATTCGAAACGCATAGAAGTGTAGTTACAAATTGTAGTTACGTCAAACTAGCGGCGAGAAAATCTGAAGGGTGATGAGAGCGGATCGTGCGACTACGCGTCGCCGTTCTCAACAAACGAGCGCAGCAGGTTGAGGTTCTGCAAGTCTGCGCGCGGATCGTCGTAGGGTGTCTCTAAAATGAAGGCGCAGTGAGCGAGTTTGGGGTGGCGCGCAACGCGACGCAGGGCCTCTGAGCCGATATGGCCTGCGCCGATGTGCCAGTGGCGATCGACGCGCGAATTGTAAGGAGCGCGCGAGTCGTTGAAGTGAATGGCGCGCACGTTTCTGGTTTTGACCGTGCGTTGAAGTTTCACGATCAACGCTGCCAGGCCATCTTCCTCGCGAATGTCATAGCCGGCGGTGAACGCGTGTGCTGTATCGAAACAAACCCCCAACGGAATTTTTGGGCAGCCATCCATGATTGATCGCAAATGTTCGAAGCGGTGCCCGATGCATTCGCCCTGCCCTGCCGTGTTCTCCAAAAGTATTCTCAGTTTTCCCAGGTTCAGCCGACGGCAGGCAATCTTGATGCTGGCGATGCAAGTGTT
>JBDTTW010000051.1:0-5929 GCA_039930405.1 bacterium | reverse complement strand
CGGCCGTGACCTGAGCGGCGCCATTGGCGCGCAATCGTCCAGCACCGTTGCCGAGGGTGACCCAGACTTCCACGCTGCGGTTGAGCGGATCACTCGAACGGCTGATGAGCGTCACCTTGCCAGTCATTTCTTCGGCAGTCGTGTCGGTCGGTATTACCTGGGCCGCATCTCCGACCTTGAGTTGAGCGGCCACGGTGTCAGCGAAGGGTGCCTTAACAATCACTTCGCTGATGTCAGCAATGTTCACCAGCCGTCCTCCCGCCGCGGCAAACTCGCCTTCATACTGAAACTGGTCAGTCACCACGCCGGTGATCGGCGCGCGAATGGTGGCATAACTCAATTGCGCGTCGAGCGTGGCGACGCGTTGTTGCGCGGCTTGGACGCGCGCGGCAGCCATCGCGCGATCGTTTGGATTAAGTGACTTGGCGCGTAGCGCTACCGTTTGTTCGGTGAGGCGCAACTCGTTTTCAGCGGTGGTTAGATCGAATTGCGAGGCTTCCAGATCCTTTTTTGAAATGCCGTTTTGCTGATAGAGAACCAGGCGGCGTTCATAAATTGCCCGCGCGCTCGTGACCTTGGCTAAGGCATCGCGCAAAGCCTTCTGGTCCTGGGCGTTTGTTTGCGGAATCGTTCCGGTAGTTACACTGCGTTCGTTTGCGCGCTCCTGGTTCAGGGCCGCGATCGCTTCATTGCGTTGGGCCACCAGGTCGCGCGATTCAAGTACGGCGATCACTTGCCCGGCCTTTACCACCTGGTTCTTCAATAGAGCCATTGACTTGATCTGCGCACTTATCTTTGCCGCCACCGTCGCCTGCTCGCGCGGAAAGATGGTGCCGACGGCGGATACCGGCGCCGCAATTGTCTCCTTCGTGACCTTGGCTACTTTGACGCTGACGACCACTGCCGCGGCTTGGTCCATCGCTGGAGCGCTTCGCCATTTCCAAACCAATAAGACGAGGACAACCAACGCGACCAACGCGACCGCCGCTACAATGAGCAAATTGCGCCGTCGCTCACCAGCCAATCGTTCTCGTCGCCGAGCTAGCCACAGTTCCTGTTCTTCTTCTGTTTGCAATGGGTCGACTTCCTCGTTGCTCACAGGTTTGTTTTTGTATGAGTCGCTCATTTGATTCGTTAGTGTCTTGAAGTTAAGAGGCCAGGCTTTAGCTGGCCGTCTTCGTATCCAGCGCCCTTGGCGCTTTTCCGGACACAGTCATTTCACTGCCCCGTCGCCTGGTGCAGGCGCGCCAGCGCCGTTTGGTAATCAAAGATTGCCTGGTAAAGGGCAAACCTCTGCGCAGCCAGGGTCGTCGATGCATCCGTAACTTCAATTATCTGTGCTTCACCGGCGCGGTAACGCGCAAGCGACGCGCTGAGATTGCTTTGCGCCTGAATGACGCCGGTTCCCGCCAGCCTGATACGTGTGGCCGCGGAAGTCAGTTGAATCTGCGCGGCGTAAAACTGCTGCGTGAAACCCCGCAACGCAATGGTGCGTTCGTTCTCCGCCATCTGAGCGCGCAGCTGCGCCTGACGTTCTCTACTCTTGCTCGCTCCCCAATCAAAAATCGGTATGGTCAGGGTGAAAGCGGCTGAGACTCCGGTGTGCTCCTTGAGTCGCCCCGCTTTTAGGGAATCGGTATCGAAACCACCGAGCATAGAATAGGAAAGCTGCGGCAACCGATCTGCTCGTGCTATGCGAGTGTCCTGTTCAGCCGCGCGCAGCTGCGCCTCAAATTGCGCAAACTCGGGCCGGCGCGAAACGTCGTTAACTTTGAACTGCTGATATTCAGAATCAACCGGCGCCTGCAAAGCAAGATCCGTCGTGCTAATGGGCTGTGCAAAATCATAACCGACCAGGACCCGCAATGAACCGGCGGCCACTTCTTCATTAGCGCGCGCGAGCTCCATTTCGTTGCGTCGGGTAAGCGTCAGCAATTGCGCGCGGGTCAGATCGACGGCAGCGATTTCCCCGCCGCTTAGCAGCAGGGAAGTGATGTGCTCAAACTCTTCCGCTGCCGCCAGATTTAGTTCAGCCGCGCTGCGCTGCGCAGTCGCCAACGCCAGGCCATAGTAGGCATCAATGACTGCCTGGGCCAGTGCTCGGCGCGCCACTTCGGTGCCCGCATGCGCGGCCTCGAGCAGCGCGCGGTTTTTGGCGAGAGTTGCGCGCAAGCGACCGGCAATATCAAAGTCGCCGGAAACTTCCAGATACGCCTGATATTCGCCGATGGCATTGTTAGCGATAAAGCTGGGAGCTCGTGGCGTGCCTGGTGGCAGACCAAGGGCCGGCGAAGTGTACAGATAACTCAACGGCGCAGTGACGCGAGGCAGGAATGCCGCCTGCGCCTGGCGGACATCCTCTGCAGCTATCTTTTCGCTTATTCCGGCCTGTTGAAAACTCGACGACAAGGCGTTGGCCCGGCGCAATGCGTCATCAAGAGTTAGCAGACCTGCGCCTGGAGCAATCTGAGTTGGCAACGATGCTGTGGGGGTGGAAGAAACGGTTGGCGTCTGTGTACCGGCGGGCGTTGGACCAGCCACACTCGGTACCGCGAATGGCGTTGATTGCGGCAGTGGTGTTGTTTGCGGTGACGCGCCGGGTTGCGCTTGCGGAGCTGCGGTCGACAAAGGCGTGTTCAACGGCAGTGATCCAGGGACCCTCGGTGTTGTCGGCGTTAGTTGTGAATTCGGTGCTTGAGAAGGTTGCGCGGGTGAAGACGATGGCGCTGGTTTCTGTGCGCTCGCTGGCGAACCAGGCTGTTGTGCCGCGGTGCCACAAACAGCTGCCAAAACAACCATCAACCCGAGTGAAACTAGCAAAGGCCCGAATGATTGGGGTGGACCCATACGAGTCCAACAGCTCAGACGTTTCATCAGCAGTTTCGCCGTCACAGATTCAGAATTTGACTAATATGGGAGTCGAAGTTTAGCACCGAGGGTTCGGACACTCTACATAAGAAAGCCAGGACGTAGTGGGTCAGTTTGGATTGTTATGCCTTTTTGTTTTGAAACTGCAGACGGGGAACGCGAAGCGATCTCATTAGCACCGCGGCTTTAGCCCGGTGGTTCGGTTCATGATTCTTTAATTCGTTTCCAACGGTTTCGCCTGATCCTAGGCCCACAAAACCGTTAGAAACGGTTCCTTTCCAATTCCAGTTTGCGATCACCGGGCTAAAGCCGCGGTGCTAATGAGATCGCCGCGCGCCCCGCAGGCTACCTTTCCGCAAGAGTGCCGAACACGCTAGTTCTTTTTCTCCTTGCTTTCTTTTCTCTTCTCAGCCGCTTCCTGTTGCTTGCTTTCGTGCTCGACGCGGACAACTCTTCCGGTTATCGCGCTTACCTGTACCTCGTCGATGGTGCCTTTTGCGTTGCGGATGTCGAATGAATAAACCAGCTTGCTGTGTTCCCGCTCGAGTTCGGAACTCTCAACAGTGCCGGGTGCGCGTTTGAGCGCGGTTTCCTGCGCCTGCTCCTTTGTGATCTTCGCCTGTCGCGCAAGTTTTGCTTCGTTGGCGTTTTCTTGCGGTCCTAACGTTCTGGCCGCTGCCAACGAGCCGCCGGTTAAGAGTGCTGAGATTAAGATTGCCAGCACAAAATTCTTCTTCATAAACTCTCTCCTCATTGCTACATGTTTACGGTTTGAGCGAGCAGGTAGCTCTAGCGCCAAAACCTGCTGTTCCTAATGATGAACAGTGTACAGTTGCAAAGATGACGGCAGGATTAACACTGAAGTTGGCACAGATTCTTGCCGGCAGATAGAGAGCGGTCCGGAAACAGCACGCCGCTCGCGACGCGCTCAAGGCCGATTCGGCAGGGAAATGACAAACCTCGCGCCTTCACGATTCGTGTTATCAATAACGATGGTCCCGCCATGCAGCTCGGCAACCCACTTCGCAATTGAAAGCCCCAACCCGGCGCCGCTGCCATTCAGAGATTCGTCGCGCGAGCGCGCCTTATCAATCCGGTAAAAGCGTTCAAAAACATGGGCCCGCGCAGCGGCAGGAATGCCTGGTCCAGTATCGCTAATGACGATTTCAGCTTGGTCATGACGCTGCTTTACGGTTAGCTGTACGCGGCCATTTGCCGGCGTGAACTTGATCGCGTTATGCACCAGGTTCAGCACCATTCTCTGGATCAGTGCCTCGTCTCCCCGAAAAGGAATTTCCTTAGCCGGCGGTTGATAAGAAACCTCCAGCCCCTTTTGGGCCGCTAGAGAGCGCACTGAGCGCACAGATTCATGCACGCTTTCATCCAGATAAAAGTCCGCTAACACCTGGGGGTATTCCCCCGCATCGGCGCGTGCCAGCGTAAACAGGTCTTCAACCATTCTTGTCAGACGGCGCCCTTCGTCGTTGACGATGGCAAGAGACTCACGAAACTCGGCGGGGTCTCGAACTTCACGTGAAAGACTCACCTCCGACTCGCCACAAATGACCGCGACCGGTGTGCGTAACTCGTGCGAAGCGTCGGCCATAAAACGTTTCTGTTGCGCAAACGATTGATCGAGGCGGGCCAGCAGCTCGTTGAAAATTCCGGCCAGCCGGCCGAGCTCCTGATTGTTTGCCGGTACCGGTATCCTTTCGTCTAAATTCGATGCTCCTATTTGCGCTGCTCGCTCGCCCATGGTCACCACCGGCGCCAGACTCTTACGCGCTAAAAAAAATCCGCCGAGACTGGCAATTACCAGCGCGATGGGAATGGCAATATAAAACGCCTGGCGCGCCTGTTCGAGCGCCCGTTCCTGCTCGCGTAAAGTGTTTGCAAAAACGAAGGTGTAACTCTGGCCAGCCACCGGCACTACAACAGTGAGGACACGGACAGAGGGCTTGCCTCCCAAAGAAAGATTTCCAAATGCCCGACCCGAGCGGGAGGCTGAGGCGAAGAGAGCAGCTAGTTTGGGCTGTAATTCTGATGAAGCAAACCAGTTATTTTCCAGACCCAAATTTTCAGGCTGATCCGACGCGGCCAGCAACCTGTGTTTCGAGTCATAAATAATCGCCTGCCGCTCCCGCGAACGAAAACTCTGTACCGTCTCCCTGGCCGCGCCGTCATGGGCCAGATTTTCGTCGGTTATTTCAGCATTGAAATTTGAAATTAGCGAGTTGGCTGCCTCCGTCAGAGACTCGTCCGTACGCTGGCGAGTTGCGCGCGAAAGATAGTAGTAGGTGGTAAAGGAAAAAATCAGCAACACCAGGGCGAGGATAACCGTGTACCACAGCGTGAGCTGGACGCGCATGGAACCTAAGGGTGTGGTGCTCATCGTTCGAAGACTGCTAAGAAGCAGAACTTAGCCTAACATCTTTTGACTGGCAACTAACTAGTCGCCGCCGCCAGCATGTAGCCCGCGCCGCGCCGCGTGTGGATCAGCCTCGTGGCAAAGCCACTGTCTACTTTTCTTCTAAGACGATTGATGTGCACATCAATCAGATTAGTGAGCGGGTCAAAGTTTTCGTCCCAAACGTGTTCCGCAATCTCTGCGCGGCTGACCACGCGGCCCTGTTCGCGGGCCAGGTACTCCAGCAAGGCGTACTCTTTGCCGGTGAGACCCAACTCGCGCTTGGCTCGAGTAGCGCGCTGAGCACGTGTATCCAACACCAGGTCTGCGATTTGAATTGTCGCCGGACGGACGACATGACCGCGGCGCATCAAAGCTCGTAGACGTGCCAGCAGTTCAGCCACCGCAAAGGGTTTGGTCAGATAGTCGTCGGCGCCAATGTCCAGACCGGTAATTCGATCCTGCACCGTATCGCGCGCGGTGAGCATGATTACCGGTACCACTAAACCGGTCGCCCGCAACTCGCGGCAGACACTGAACCCATCGCGACCGGGGATCATGACGTCGAGAATTATTGCGTCGTAGTCGTTAATGGACGACTTGTACAGGGCCTCGTCGCCATCGCCAGTCACGTCGACCGCAAAGGCCTGCTCA
>JBDTTW010000050.1:0-2310 GCA_039930405.1 bacterium | reverse complement strand
ACGAGGATTGTGAAGGCGACGCGCAACGGCGTCCACAATGGTTTTGTTGGTTCAGTTGTTTTAGACTTTTTCATTATTGCTTACTCAAAGAATCCTGATTAGGCAGAGACTATAACCGAGAACTGACGAATTGGGCACTTGAGTGTGAACAGTAAACAGCAAACTGTTTACTTCTAAGCTTACTTTCCGAAGCGGAACGACTTCAGCACAATCGGCAGCTCGCCTTTTTCTCCGACATCAGCAATGCCCGATAACTCAGGCGCAAGTGAAGTTGTCAGCATACTGAGCGTCGCTCCGGTTGTTTCGCCCTCGCCGCGGGGAAGAAATATCACGCGTCCCCACAACTGTAAATCGCCTTTCTCAGTTCCTTTGGAAAGGCTGACAAAGCGAAACTCATATGCGTCGCCCAAATTGAACTTAATCGGACCTTCAGAAACTTTTTTGTATTCGGGCAACGCCTTTGCTAGTCGGGTACTAAGCTCCTCAACCCGCTGGGGAAAGCCTGCTTCATCAGCCGCAAATGTTCCCTTGCTGTTTTCATACCAACCGACCGCAAAATTCTCCTGGGTAAAATCCGGGGGCAGACTTCTTTCGACCTTGATGAAGCTGGCCCCGGAAGGCGATTTGGGAACGAGGGTCCACTCGTTCGGATAGTAAAACGAGAAATCAAAGTAATGCTCCGCTAGTTTTCCATCAAGCCCCTCGTTGGAATTCTCGAACTTAACGGAGTTTGGCGGCGCAACAAACTCAGGTTCAGTCTTAGGCTGCTCAACGGCGACACTCGTATTGCTGTTGGTATTTTCTTCTTTCGTTGGGGTGGTCACTACCGGTTCCGGACGCACCTCGTTCAAGCGTGGCTTGATTACCATGAAGAACACCGCAGCCACAGCACCAACGCCAAGCACGAGCAGCAACAACAACACGCCGACGATAAGCGGCAGTTTGGATTTCTTCTTCGCCGCTGGCGGCGGAATTGGAATGCTCGGTGTGTCTTTCGGCAGTGGTGCGCTTTGTTGTTGCGGCAATGGCGCGCTCGGAGCCGGAGCCCCAGGCGCCGGTAGATCGACGACGGTGGGCGCACCCGTCGGTCCGGTGTGCTTTGGCAATACTGCAGTCGGCGCCGATGATGAAGTCGCGATCGTTGCACTAAAATCGGGTTGGGTTGGTTTGTCGGCTCCTGGCTGCGGCGCGGCTGGTGGAGTCGTGCTGGGCGGGTTCAACGGCGCCGAGGAACGGAACGTTGCGTTGGGATCAAAAGGTTGTTCCGCAACCAACAAGCCACCATCAATGGTGCAAAACTTTTGCTTGTCATCCGGGAAAGTGCGACTACACTTTGGGCAACGCTTCATTAGACGGGCTCCACTCTTTGTTCATAATTAGGAAATAAGACAATTTTGGTTGTGAACAACGAAGCAGGTTACGGTTAACTTGCTTTAGAAAGTTTCTGTTCAAGTTCCTTGTTCCCCGGATCCAGTTCCAAAGCACGGCGGTAAGCGCGCGCTGCGCTCGGTTTCTTCTTCGCCTTCAGGTAGCCGTCGCCGACTCCGGCAAAGCCATACTCGCCTGCCAACTGCCGGCGATCGCCGGCGGAAGCGAATTGCGCGGCGCGTTCGTAGGTCACCTCGGCGTCCTCAAAACGATCGAGCGCCAAATAAGTGCGGCCCAACAAATTAAAGGGTTGAAACGCGCGCGGGCTCATTTCCGTGGCAGTCTTCAGGTAGGGTTCCGCTTCCTGATAGCGCTTGAAAACGACGAGCATCCGACCTAACAACAGCACCGCGGTCGGATTGCGAGCGTCAAGCTCGAGCACTCGCTTCAGTACCGGCTCAGAATTTTCCCATTGCTGTTCCGCTTGTAACGATTCAGCGATCAAGTTCAAAGTCGCGGGGTCTTTGGCAAGCTGAATTGCGCGTTCATAAAGCGGCGTCGCTTCATCCTTTTTTCCCGCGTGCTTAAGCGCCCGCGCCAGATGGGCATAGCCCACCGCGAATTCCGGATCAAATTCCACTGCGCGCCGGTAGGCCTGCTCGGTTTCATCATTGAACACGCCGCGCGACTGCAGTGCAACACCGAGGCGGTCCCAGGCAACCGCATTCTTCGGTTGCAATTGAATTGCGCGCCGGGCAAAACTTTCACCGTCGGCAAATCGCTTCGCGTTGCCTGCGCCTGAACGTGGCTGCACCAGCACCACACTCAACGCGATCAAAGCATCGACGTCCGACGGGCTCCACAAAACGGCGTTACGATAGGCAGCCTCCGCTTCGTCCCAACGCTGCTGATCAGAATAGATGTTACCGAGACCATACGCTG
>JBDTTW010000049.1:0-13754 GCA_039930405.1 bacterium | reverse complement strand
TTCGCAAAGAAATCGAAGGCCGCACACTTTTAAGAGAAAAAATCTCGACCTCGGTTGAACTGCCCCTGGCTCCCGAGACAAAACGAGTGCTGGCTTACGCCCATGAAGAGAGCGACCGCCTGCAACATCGTCACATCGGCACTGAGCATCTGCTGCTTGGCCTGCTGCGTGAAGATCGCTCGATGGCTGCCGAGATTCTTTACGAGCGCGGCCTGCGACTGAACGCGGTGCGCGATGAGATTGCGCGGCAGTCGGGCGCCGAGGCGCGCAGCTCGCAGAAAAAAGACACACCGCATCTCGTTGAGTTCTCGCGCGATCTCACTGAAGACGCGTCGAACGATAAGCTCGATCCGTTAATCGGTCGCGAAGCGGAAATCGAACGCGTAGTGCAGATACTTTGTCGGCGCACTAAAAACAATCCAGTGCTGATTGGCGAACCGGGCGTTGGCAAAACAGCAATCGTGGAGGGCCTGGCGCAACGAATTGTGCGCGGCGAGGTGCCGTCGTTCCTCGAGAACAAACGAATCCTCTCGCTGGATCTTTCGCTGATAGTCGCCGGCACTAAATACCGCGGCCAGTTTGAAGAGCGCTTGAAACAGATCATGCGCGAGCTGGTTGAGAATCCGCAGTACATAGTTTTCATTGACGAGCTGCATACGCTGGTCGGCGCTGGTTCCGCGGAAGGCTCGCTCGATGCCGCAAATATTCTGAAGCCGGCGCTGTCGCGAGGTGAACTGCAATGCATTGGCGCGACCACGCCGGGTGAATTCCGCAAGTCGATCGAAAAGGATCGTTCGCTCGAACGTCGCTTCCAGGCGGTAAAAGTTCCCCCGCCATCGGAAGCAGAAGCAGTCGAAATTCTTGAAGGCGTGCGCGAGCGCTACGAAAGTTTTCATCAGGTCCATTACACCGACGATGCCCTCGAAGCCGCTGTTTACCAGTCACATCGTTACATTCCCGATCGTTTCCTGCCGGACAAAGCTATCGACGTAATTGATGAAGCTGGTTCTCGCGTCAAGTTGCGCGTGCGGCGCGAACAGGGAAATTTGGCCGACTGGAATGAGATTAGCGAGTGGTCCGGCGAGCCTGGCGACGCGGTGAACCTCCAGAATGATCGAAACGAAGACGAGCTGGTGACGGCCCTCGTGACGCGTGACGACGTCGAGGAGGTGATTGCCCGCTGGACGGGAATACCGGTCACCTCGCTCAAGGAAGAAGAGACGAACAAACTTCTGCGCATTGAAGCCGAGCTACACCTGCGGGTGGTTTCGCAGCGCCCGGCGATCTCGGCGTTGGCCCGCGCGATTCGCCGTTCGCGCGCCGGCTTGAAGAATCCGTTGCGCCCGGTCGGCTCATTTCTTTTCCTTGGGCCAACGGGTGTCGGCAAAACTGAAGTTGCGCGCGCGCTCGCCCAGGTTTTGTTTGGCAGTGAACGGTCGATGATTCGCTTCGACATGTCGGAATTCATGGAGAAGCATTCGGTTTCAAAACTGATCGGTTCGCCGCCGGGATATGTCGGGCATGAAGAAGGCGGTCAATTGACCGAACGCATCAAGCGCGCGCCTTACTCGGTGCTGCTGTTTGACGAGATAGAAAAAGCGCATCCTGACATTTTCAATGTGCTGCTCCAGGTTTTCGAAGATGGCCTGTTGACTGACGCGTTGGGCAACGCCGTAGATTTCAAAAACGCCATCATCATCATGACTTCAAACATCGGCGCCCGCTTCATTCAAAAGAAGGGCACGATGGGTTTCCAGGGAACTGGCGACGCCTCGCGCGATAAGATGGAAGAAATGGTGATGTCGCAGGTCCGACAAACCTTCAACCCCGAGTTTATCAATCGCCTGGACGAGATAATTATTTTTGACGAGTTGTTCAATCACGAGTTGCTGGACGTGATCCAGTTGCAGCTTGATCAGATCAACACGACCATGTTGAGACATGGTTTCGAGGTCAGGCTGACGGATGAAGCGAAGCGCTGGATTGTCGATCGCACTTGCGCCGACCGTTCCTATGGAGCGCGACCGCTACGGCGCGCCCTGCAGAAATATGTCGAGGATCCGCTTTCCGAAGCGCTAATTCAGGGGCACCTGCGTGAAGCGTCCCTGATCGAAGTCTTTTTGGATGGCGATGACTTGAATTACCGGCCGGTCGGAGTAGAGACCGCCGATGACGCTCTGCTTATTCATTAATGTCCCGGTCTGAACGGCCGTGGCTGTAAAACTACCAGGGCAAAGGCGAGAACTGGCTATTCAGGGCCTTTAGTTGTTCTCCCCTTTGCCTTTTTACTTTTGCAGCGTCGGTTCGGTATAATGCGCGACTTTGCTGGACAAGGTTGGCAACGAGAGCGTTGTGCTTCTGAATCAAAGGGTTCCACAGCCCCTTGAGTTGATTGGGAACGAGATCAATACCGTTAGTTTGCTTTTATTTTCGCAAAGATATTAGTTACCCATACGCTCCCCGAAAGTATCTGAGATCCGGTTAAGAACCTTCTGAGGGAAAAGGCTCATATGCATTTATTTCGCGGGTTTTTGCTCATGCTGGTGAGCGGAATAGTCCTGCTGGCCTCAATTATTTCTGTCCCGCGATCCACTTTTGCTCAGCAAAATCAACGGCTCGTCGAATCCGTCGACATCACCGGTAATCGCCGGTTGAGAAAAGACGACATCCTTTACTACGTTCAAACCCGTCCCGGCGACCCTTACAACGAACAACAGGTACAGCGAGACCTTCAGGCGATCCTGGCGCTGGGATTTTTTGATAAGACAAAAACCCGAGTCCTGACGGAAGACGGAGCGCGCGGCGGCGTAAACGTCGTATTTGAAGTCGCCGAGTTGCCGATTATTCGCGATCTGCAGTTTGAAGGTCTGAAAAGCGTCCCCGAATCCGACGTGCTGAAAGCTTTTCGCGAAAGACGAGTCGGCGTCTCAAAGGAAAGCATTTACGATCCGGTCAAAGCTCGCAATGCCATACGCGTGCTGAAGGAATTGCTGGCTGCGCACGGGCATCCGAATGCGACCATCGAACAAAGGCGCGAAGAAGTTTCCAATACCTCCACGGCGTTGACTTTCGTGATTAACGAAGGCGATCGCGTGCGCGTCGTCGAAGTTCAGTTTGAAGGCAATACCACTTTTAGCGACGGCAAACTTCGCGGCGCGATGAAGTACGTCAAAGAAGCTGGACTGATGTCGCGGCTGAAGGGCCAGGACATTCTTGACCGGGAAAAGCTCGAGTACGACCTGCGGCAGGTGGACAACTACATGCGCTCGAAAGGTTATCTTCAAGCGCGTCATGGCGAGCCGCGAGTTGAATCGGTGGGACCGAGACGGACTGGCTTTCCTATTCTGCCGCTGCCGTTTCTTTCTTCAACCGATGAAGGCCTGCGCGTGACGGTGCCCATTATCGAAGGCAAGCTCTACCGTTTGGGCGACATGAAGATTGAAGGCAATTCAATTTTCTCAGAAGACACAATTCGCAGCTTCATTGGCTTGCAAAAGAACGATGTGGCCAATGGCGAGAAAATCGGGAAAGCGCTGTACGAGAACTTAAAGAAGATTTATGGCTCGCAAGGTTTCATCGAGTACACGGCTGAGCCCACACCCACCTTTAAGGACAATCCGGCGAAACCGGACGAAGGCATTGTCGATTTTGTGATTACGATCGAGGAAGGCAAGCAGTTTTCCCTGCGGCGCCTTGAATTCGTTGGCAACACTTTCACCCGCGACAATGTGCTGCGCCGCGAAGTCCTGATCAACGAAGGCGACATTTACAATCAAAACGCCTGGGAATACTCCGTCGTAAAACTCAACCAACTTGGCTACTTTGATCCGATCGATAAAGATAAAGACGCCGACTTTAAAACAAACGAGGAAGAGGCGACGGTTGATATCAACCTCAAGGTGACTGAGCGCGGCCGGCAACAGATTTCGTTCAATGGCGGCTTGTCGGGCATCGGCGGATCGTTTTTCGGACTTGAGTATTCGACCAATAACCTGCTCGGTCGGGGCGAGATTCTTTCGCTAAACATTTCCGCCGGCAATCGGCAAAGGTACCTGCAGTTCTCGTTTACCGAGCCGTATATCAAGAACCGCCCAATAACAGCGGGCTTTTCACTGTTTGCCACTACGCAGAAGTTTTTCGGAGAAGGAACTTTTCTTTCGCAGAATCTGAACGCGCAGCAGGGCGCGTCGGGATCGACCCTGGATTTCCTCAACACCAGCGAGGCGAATCTTTTTACGCGCACCTCTTACGGCGGATCGCTTTTTCTCAGCGCCCCATTGTCCGAGTTTTATCGCAAGCGACGCTTCACCCAGTTTTCACGCGTCGGTGCGTCCTATCAATTCTCGACGTCAAGCGTGACCGACCCGAAAGTAAATTCCGATCCGACCAACCCAACGCAGTTCATTCCGGTTGTTTATACGCAGCCGAATATCATTACGAGCCGTGGCACGCTGAGTTTTGTCTACGACACGCGTAATGGCAGCGTCGATCCGACACAGGGCCGGGAGCTATCACTGTCGGCGGCGCTGGCGGGTCTGGGCGGAGACGTGCGCACGTATCAACCGACACTTTCGTACACGCAGTACATCCCACTTCATAACAAGCGTTCGGATAACCCGCATGTATTCGGTTTTCGCCTTATCGCTTCCACGGTCGGCAGTTTTGCCACGTCTGCAAAAGTGAGAGGGTCAAACTCGCTGGCATTTGTCGCCGGCGTTCCGATCTTCGAGCGTTTCTTCCTCGGCGATGAATTTAGTGTTCGCGGTTACAACGTTCGCTCAATTACGCCATTGGCGCCCTTGGATACATACGTCACTTCGACCGGCGTAGTGTTAGCTTCCAACGCGTCTGGCACTCCGGTTCCAGTCCCGGGAGTGCCGTCGTCTTTGGCCAACATCGGTACCTTTACGGGACCGACCGGTAATAATGTGGCTCAGTTGTCGCGGTCGTTCACGCCGATAGGCGGTGACACGCAGCTACTCGGAAACTTTGAATATCGCATCCCGGTTTTCGGTCGCACGGTTGGTTTGGCAGCATTTGCCGACATCGGCTCTTCCTTCAATCTGCGCTCGAAAAGCGATCAACTCTTTTCCAGCACCTTCCTGCCTGATCAGCCCTTCCTGACTTCTGTTGGGGCGATCAGGTGCGATCGACCGGGCTCCCTCGGTGGTATTGCCATTGCCAGCTTGTCATCGCTGGCCGCTTGCAACGCTAACACCAGCCTGGCCCTGCTTTCCGGGTCAGCATTGGTACTGCGTGACAATCGTCTGGTGACCACACAGGAACTCGACAGCTATCGTAGTCTCGGGCCATTCGATCCTTCTACCGGCCTGCCCTTTGGCTTTTTGCCAGTCTTTCTGCGCGGCCAGGCGCAAACCAACACAGTGGTAAGGCTGTCGCAGAGCTTGTTCGCAAAAGTCAGCGATTTTCGTTCCAGCCTGGGCATGGAGGTTCGCGTGCAGGTGCCCGTCATCAACGTGCCTTTTCGTTTGATCTTTGCGTATAATCCAAATGCGCGGCAGGATCAGATTATCGAGGGATTTCCATTCACCTTTAATGAGAAAAAGAAAGTTATTCGTTTCAGCGTTGGACGCACCTTTTGATCATTTAAAGCCAACCTGCGGGGTAGTTTGAACAACTAAGTCCAGTCAACTCACCGCTTTGATTTAAGGAGCATTACAAAAAGTTATGAAGATAGATCGTTTAATAGCCGCTTTTGCATTTTTGCTGGCTCTGAGTTTTTCTGCCGTATTCGCGCAAACTAAACCTGCGGTTCCGGCTGCGGCGCCCGCGCAAGCTACGGCAACTGTCCCCGAAAGCAAAATAGCTTTGATTTATTCGGACGCTTTTCTGGACGCCAAGACCGGGATCGCTCGCTTTAACACGCTGGTTACGACCCTGAACCGCGAGTTTCAGCCGCGCCAGACTGAGTTGCAAACAATGCAACAGCGCATTACAACGCTGACCAACGAAGTGAACCAGGCCCAGGCTGCCAGCTCGGTGGTCGATCCGAAATCAATTCAGGCAAAGATTGATACGCTTGAACAATTGAAAAAAGATTATCAGCGCAAGGGCGAAGATGCTCAGGCGGCGTACAACAAGCGCAAGCAGGACATCTTCCAACCGCTTCAGGACGATATTGGCAAGGCGCTCGAAGCTTACGCAAAGCAACGCAACATCAACGTCATCATTGATGGCAGCGCGGTGCCGCTCGTTTACGCCTCTGACGCACTGGACATTACCCGGGCTTTTATTAACGATTTTAATAGCAAGAATCCGGCAACCGCATCGGTCACCACGCAGCCCTAGTTCTTCGGTGGAGACCAGGTGAGTTAAGACGCGGTGATGCGGCACTAGGTTCCGCGTCCCGCGTCTCTTTACATCATGGCAACTATTCTCGATTCCCAGGCCATACAAGAATTACTGCCGCATCGTTATCCGTTCCTGTTGGTCGATCGGATAATCGAACTAGTGCCGCGCGAGCGCATCGTCGGGATAAAACAAGTCAGCATTAACGAGCCGTTTTTTCAGGGCCACTTTCCCGGCGCGCCGGTAATGCCGGGCGTGCTGGTGGTTGAAGCGCTGGCGCAGGTTGGCGCGGTGTTGGCGCTGCGCGAGATCGAAGATCGCGATTCCAAGCTGGTATTGTTTACCGGCATTCGCGAGGCGCGCTTTCGCAAGCCGGTCGTGCCGGGCGACACTTTGACGCTTGAAGTTACTGCCCTGCGCATCGGCTCGCGCATACAGCGCATGCGCGGCGAAGCGAAAGTAGACGGCCAGTTGGTAGCCGACGCCGACATCATGAGCGTGATTGCCGATCGCGCTTCAGCGGTTTGAGGCAGTAGCAAAAGTTTAGTTCCTCTTTCCACGATCCAAGCAACAATGGCAGTTGCCACCAAGTCCAGTAACGTCCACCCGAGCGCTATTGTCAGCCCGCGCGCGCGCGTCGGCGACGGCTGCTACATCGGTCCGTATTCAGTCGTCGGCGACGAAGTCGAATTGGAAGGTGACGTCCGCTTAGAGTCGCACTGCGTCGTTGAGGGTCGCACGTTTATCGGCGCCGGCACTCGCGTCTTTCCGTTTGTTTCCATAGGCATGGCGCCGCAGGATTTGAAGTACAAAGGCGAGCCATCAGAAACACGCATTGGCCGCCGCAATCACCTGCGAGAATTCGTAACCATTCACCGTGGCACCGCCGGCGGCGGCATGCTGACGCAAATCGGTGACGATTGTTTGCTCATGGCCCAGGCACACGTCGCTCACGACTGCATCATTGGTGACGGTGTAATCATGGCCAACGCAGCCACGCTCGCCGGTCACGTGGTAATTGAAAACCATGCCAACGTGGGCGCTTATTCCGGCGTGCATCAATTTTGCCGCGTCGGCCGTGAAGCGTATGTTGGTGGCTATTCGGTGGTAGTTAAAGACGCTCTGCCGTTCGCCCTGACGGTCGGAAATCATGCGCGTTGTTATGGCCTGAACACCACCGGCATCAAACGCCGTGGTTATTCGCGTGAAGCGATCGACGCCATGCGCCACGCCTTCCATCTGCTGCTTGCTGCAAAACTAAACACTTCGCAGGCACTCGAAAGAATCCAACAAGAACTTACGCATTCTGAAGAAGTGAAATACCTTGTTCAGTTCATCGAGACTTCGAAGCGCGGAGTGATTAAGTAAGGATGAAGGATGAAGCAGCTCAGATCTACTAGAACGCTTTCACCGGTTCATTTAAAAGCCGCGCCTTCGTTGGTTAATGTTCGTTCCGGCTTCCGCCTTCATCCTTCATCCTTCATCCTTTCAACATGCGTTACGGACTAATTGCCGGCAACGGCCGCTTTCCTTTCATGGTCGTCGCCGGCGCGCGGCGGGCTGGCGTGTCTCTTTCAGTCGCAGCAATTCGCGAAGAGACCGATCCGAAAATTGAGCAGGAAGTCGATCACCTGGTTTGGGTAGGCATTGGCCAGTTGGGAAAGATGATTCGCTTCTTCAAGAGCGAAGGAGTGGAAAAAGCGATCATGGCCGGCCAGGTCAAGCATGTGCAGATATTCAGTCGCGCTGTACCTGACGCGCGCATGTTGAAGATGCTGTTGAAACTGCCGCGGCGAAACACCACTTCGCTTATCGGCGGCATTGCCAACGAGCTGGCAAGCGAAGGCATCGACCTAATCGACTCTACCTTTTTCCTTCAGGATTCTTTGCCGGCGTTGGGCACGTTAACTCGACGCAAACCCAGCTCGGCTGAGCGTGCGGACATCGACTACGGTCTGGAAGTCGCCGGCCAAATTGCCCAACTCGACCTCGGCCAGACAATCGTGGTGCGCGGCAAAGCCTGCGTCGCAATCGAAGCCATGGAAGGCACGGACGCTACAATCTTGCGGGCTGGCGAATTAATAAGTGGACATGGCGGCGCGCGTGGGCGAACGAATCTCAGCAGCGGCCCGATGACGGTTTTGAAACTTGCAAAGCCGGATCAGGACATGCGGTTCGACGTGCCGGTGGTGGGTATTCCGACAATTCAGGCGATGGCCCAGGCGGGCGCCACCTGTCTTTGTCTAAACGCGGGCAAAACTCTTATGTTTGATCGAGAGGAAATGCTGGCGCTGGCGGACAAGAATAAGATTTCGATCGTGGCCGTTTGAATTTCAGGTCCGCATCCACCCTTTGGATTACTCTCGCGCGGGCAAAACACAAGCTGGAGCTTGGACTTTAACTACTTTCTTCCGGCCCAACCTGATCGTCATCATCATCGACCGGCTCAGACATAACTGCCTTACCAGGCACGCGATACTCTTCGCTTACCCACCGTCCCAAATCGATGAGCTTACAACGTTCTGAGCAGAACGGGCGAAAGGGATTGTCCTCCCATGTGACAGGCTTATTGCACGTTGGGCATTTCATCGCTGATTGTTTTGCTGGAGTTGTCTAGTTGACGAGTCTTGCTTCGCGCAGCAGCCACTCGGGTCGCTTGATCAGAATTCTTCGGTTAACGAATTCGATCGTACCCTCGCGACGCATCGCGTTCAAGCGCACGGTCACGCTTTCGCGGGTCGAACCAACGATGGATGCAATTTCCCGGTGAGGCAGCGGAAAGTCGATTAGCACGCCGTCCGATTCGCGCACGCCGTAACGGTCTGAAAAGTCGGCCAGCAAGCGGTCAACGCGCGCGGGAATAGCGTTCAGCGCAAAATCAGCGAGCCGCCGTTCCGCGTGTTCGAGTCGTTGGCCAATCAAGCGGAAGGCATAGTCGCGCAATCCCTGGTCTTCGGCCATCGCAAGCTTGAAATGCTCAACGGGCATTTTCAGCAACGTGCAACTCTCGTAAGCAATAGCCGAATTTTCCCGCCGGCCGGCGCTTGAGTAAAGTGCCGACTCGCCGAAGAGTGCGCCGTCAGACAAAATATCGATGATGGCTTCGCGATCGGTATGCGGCTCGATACGGCAGAGCTTGATGCGACCTTTTATGATCGCAAAAAGCGCGTCCGCTTCGTCAGCGGCGCGATCGCGAAACCGGCGCCGGCGAATTTCCACGACGCGAGCGTGTTCGGCAAGTGTGGCAAGGACAGCATCCGCCAGCGCTGGGCCGAATTCCAACGTGCGAATTATGGCCAATCGATCGGAAATCGGCAGCTCGCGGGGACTTTTGGGAAGTTTCGCCTTATCGTCTTTATCGCTCATAATGATTTTCTGGAAACAAGATTCTTAGTTGGGCGGCGGTAAAGCGTTGCTTAGATTGAACGCGTTCTGGTTACAGTAAGGAAACCCTGCTGGTGCGCCCGAGGCTAGAAGTTCTTCAGCTATTGTACGGCTTTCAAGTTAGGCGAGTTGCATTAGTGCGGACAACCACTGAATGACGGCACTCTAACATGAAGCCCATGAGGGCGCAAGATTATTAAAAGAGATTGGCCCACGGGCTGATGCCTTGAAACCACAAGCTTGGCCCACTCGTACAGTTAGCAGAATCACGGCGGGCGCTGAAAGTCGAGAATTCAAGAAATGGCTGATTACAAAGACAAAATTGACGAATGGCAAAAAACTGTGTGGCGAAAAGCCCAGGAGCTCGACGAGAAATATGCTATTTCCGACTTAGTGGACGAAGGAACTAAGGCTGCGGGCGACGTGGCAAAACGGGGCGCGGAAAGCTTGAGTTCAGGAGCGGATAAGGTGCGTGCCGAGGCCGAGCGTTTCGCCGACGAAGGAAACCTCAGCGAGACTGCACGCCGGGCGGCGGACGAGGCCATGCGCGGCGCTCGGAAAGCCGGTGAAGTGATTCGCGACGCGACCGGCGATGCCGGGAAAAAAGCCGGCGACGTTTTAGGCGACGCGAAGAACTACTACGACCGCGCTGCGAAAGTTTACGACACTGGCGCTAAGCTCACGCGCGCATCGGCGGCGGCAACCGTGGGTGTTGCGAAGGCGCGTGACTGGATCAAAGAGAACCCGGGCAAGGCAGCCGTTGTTTCTTTCTCGCTCGTCCTGGGCATTCGCATGGGCACCGCGTTTCCGGGTCTGGACGCGGTACTGCTCGGCGCGCATCCGCATTGGCTGACGCATTCCGCGCTGCCGATTTTCGGCGTGCGTAAACTCAGCGAAACTTTTGATGAGTACTTGAAGAAGAAGGAAGAATTGATTGCGCAGGGACAACTTACCGAGGCCGAGCGTAACCGCGTTGAGTTTGAGCGCAACATCACAAAATATGTCGGCGCGCCGTTGTTGGGTGCGTTCAGTTGTGCCGCAGGTGCGGTTATGTTTGCGCAGATTGTTTCGCCTGGCGGTTTGGCCGGCGCGCCGGTCAGTTGGCTGGTAGGTGGGAATCCGTTTCTCGGCGGCGTTTGGTTATTCGCAAACGGCGTGATCTGTTTCCACGAAGGCTACAAGTTCTTCATGATCGCGCTTGCGGATCAGGATGAAGTGAATCGCATGGTGCGTGAAATCAAAGGCCTGCTGCCCGAAACCGCAAGCGCTTAAACCATCGTGCTTTCCGAATCGCTTAAGTTAGCGTAATCGGAAAAGGAACGAACGAGAGCGCGAACACGAGCAAGGTGATGATTGCTACCACGATCCGAGCCGAACCCAACGGTTCCATTCGCTCAGGAGCCGGATGCTTCACTCGCAACATCACTGCCAACAGCACCGTGTAAAGAAAGCCACTCGGGCTGTGATGCCAAACGAACCCCAGAATTGCCATTGACGCAACCGCGACAAATGCAGTCCTGCCGATGAGCTTGTGAGCTCGTTGACCGAAAAGTGAGAACGTTCCGTGCCCACCGTCAAGTTGGCCCACCGGCATCAAATTCAAACTCGTCACCAGCAATCCTATCCAAGCCGCCATGTAAAACGGATTCGGTAGTGCATTAGTTAGATTTGCTCCAGTCACTTTCGCAAGCATCCGGAAAAGAAGCGGGTCATTAAAGACAATCGTCGAGCCCGACAGAACCGGAGGCGCTGGATGCAAACTTAGTATGCCCGCGACTGCAACCGGAAGCAGCATTACAAAACCTGCCAGCGGACCAGCTAGCCCAATGTCGAACAAGGCGCGCCGCGACGGAATCGGCGACTTCATTTTGATGAACGCGCCAAACGTTCCCGCCAGGAACAACGGCGGCGCCGGAATAAAGAAAGGCAGAGTCGCATCAACGCCATAGTAGCGGCAGGCAAGATAGTGGCCCATCTCATGCGCCGTGAGTATTGTCAGTAACGTTAGCGAGAAGCTAACCGCCGCCACCAAAATGTGCGGATGAAACAGTGCGAAGCTAAGTAACGAACTAACGATACGCAGGTAATATTCCGGAATGTACAGAACATAACTAAGCGCGCCGGAAAGCGCCGGCTCGGGGACGTCGAGTTCGGGCGCAGCGATTACAATTCCCGCAAAGGTTGTGGTCAAAAAAGTGATCAGGAACAGCGCGGAGTGCCGAATCCATTCGCGAGCTGTAGGCCGCTGTGCCCGCGGCCGCGCGCGAAGCTGCGCCTGCGAAAAGAAGGGGGGAATGGTCTGTACCGATTCTGACATTGGTTTTGGAAGGCAAGCTTGTTAAGGACGACCCTGAATGTTTAAGGCTAGAGTCGCGACCGGCGCCGCAATCCTCTAGCCTCGGAAGAAAACTGAAACAGTTCCAACTTTTTTAGAAATCCAAAATCTCCGAATCCGCATCCACCGCAAGTTGGCCGTCTTCGCTTACCTGCAAATCTTTTCCCGGTTTGAAACGAATTGTCTTGCCGGAGGGAATTGCAACTTCTTCGCCGGTTCTGGGGTTTCGGCCGACGCCGCGCTTTCGCGGTTTGACGACAAAGACACCAAATCCGCGCAGTTCGATTCGCTCGCCGCGCGTGAGTGCTTCCTTCATCGAATGAAAGAGCGCATCCACCGCCTGCTCGGCTTTCATCTTGGGAACTCCGGTCTTTTCCGCCACGCGGTTGATGATGTCCAGTTTGATCACGGCCTTAAGCCTCCGTTCGCGTCTCAATGGGAGAATTTTTAGAGCCGAACTTGCAGGCAGCGATGATAGAGAGCCGTAGCGAAGACTGTCAACCTTTGCCGTCAGCGAACCGTGATTGGCCGTCCTTTTGGTCTCAGGTAGTGGGCAATTTTACGATGCTCCTGGCAGATCGAATGGCGCGCGGTGATGTTTGACAAGCAAACTACCGAAAGCTAACCTCAAGCGGTTGCTGTGAATGCTTTGAATCGGAGGATACGCCGCAAAGGCAGCGTCAATGTTAGGAATTAGAACTCGCCGGCCGCCGCCCTTTGGTGGCGTCCACCAGAACGATGACAAGGACATTCAGGTCCATCGACCTGAAGAAGCCTCGCGGCAGAGTCTGTGGGCCGAAGGTCGTCTGCTGCTGCGGGATCTGATATTCGCATTGATGATTGCGGCGCTGGTCGTAGTTTTCGTTGTCCAGCCCGTGAAGGTCGAAGGCACCTCCATGCTGCCGCGATTGCACGACGGCGAACGCATTTTTGTTAATAAGTTGATCTATTACGACGACTATCGCTGGGCGCCTAAAATCGAGCGTGGCGACATCGTCGTCTTTTGGTATCCGGACGATCCCGCGAAGAGCTACATCAAGCGCGTTGTCGGACTGCCCGGCGACACTGTGGAAGTTCGCGAGGGAGTAGTACGCATCAACGGCAGCGACCTCGACGAATCCTATCTGGATCACAAATATAATCTGTCACCAAAGAACCAGGCGCCGGTTTACGTTCGGCCCAATTACTATTTTGTGATGGGTGACAATCGCGACAACTCTTACGATTCGCGCAGTTGGGGGCTGGTGCCGAAGAAATACATTTACGGCAAAGCGTTGTTTCGCTATTGGCCGATATCTGCGATCAGCGTCATTCATCACGAGGTTATTTCGTCGCCGCCTTCGACTGCCTATCATCCACCCCTCGAACCGAACGTCGAGCGCTAAGCGCAATGCTGGAACTGAGACATTGAAGTGAGTGCACTTGACTGGTTACGGCTGGCCCTGATGATCTTCTACGCACCTCTTCGCGGACTGCGGGAAGTGCGCGATCGAGCGCCACTCGTCGCCGTCGGCTTGCTGGCTTTCTTCAGTCAATTGGCTTACCACTCAGTCACGCAGTTGCTGTCTGGGAACCGAAGTTTTCTATTTGGTGGCCCAGGCGTGGTGCTGCGTTGGCTTTTTCAGGCGACGCTTTCTCTTTTATTGATCGGCGGAATACTGGTTCCCCTGGTAGCGTTTGTGGCCAATGTCTTTGAACGTCGCGGACGGTTTAGTCTGCTGCTGCA
>JBDTTW010000048.1:0-6016 GCA_039930405.1 bacterium | reverse complement strand
GAGCGGGGGCATGCCCCATTCCCAACCCCGAGCTATTCACTCAGTACTCATTGCTCAGCACTCAGCACTTCCTTGGCCGCCTACTCTTCAAGGCCGGCGGAGACTTCAGTTTCTATTTGCCTGGCAAGCAGCACCGCGGCTCTGTCCGGTAGCAGCCGCACAATTGTTTGCAAGCGCGCAAACGCAGCTCTCATTTCTTTCGCGTTGCTGCGATACCGAGTCAACATTTCAGCGCGCGACCCGTCGTTCCATGATTCGAGCGAGGGAGCACGTGGGCTGGGCAAGGATCTGCGAGCTTTGGCAAGAGCGAAGTTCGCGCGGCGTCTCGCGGCGGGCACCGGCTTCGGTTGAGACGCCTCAGCTTTGATAAGAGCGGCGACAAACCGGCTCATGAAGTCTTCACGCTCAGCAACTGCGCCCACGCTGGCGAGGCCGTAGAGGGTGCCGCCGCCGGCAATGATGTAGGCATTGCTCCAACTCGCATTGCCAAGGTCGCTCAGTTTTTCCCGCACTTCATTCACTTCAGTGCGCTTCGCCGCGGACAACGCCTGCGCGAGATTGTCGTTGTCCGGACGACGGCAAGCGACGTAATAGTTGAACGCCTGCTTCTGCCCATAGGTCGAGTAATCGTTCGTCTGCTCGCCGTAGAGATCGACAAATTTTTCCAGCCCCAGTTGCAAAACTTGCGGACACGGCAATTTGAACTGTGGTTCATCCTGGGCGTGAGCGCTTTGAATGAATCCGACTAGCAGCAGCGGCAGGATAATAAGGCGGATGAGTTTGTTCACGGAGTTTTCAGCGTGCGGAGCGTTTCTGTTTTAAGCGCTTTTTGAAACCGGACTCGGCTGCGCTTTCGCCTTTGCGTTTGCTGGTAGTCATCGCCGGAGTTGACGGCGAAGTGGTGCGCGGGGTGACAGCATCGCCGCCTATGCGTTGTTGCGACCTGTCTGCCGCCATTTTGTTGGTGCCGACGCGGCGGCCGCGGCGCGCTGGCGTGTCATCCATTTCGGCGCGGTTTTGATCGCGCGCGCCGGCGGCGCCCATTTGTTGGCCGCGCGGCTTAGCGCGAATGCCGGTCTTGTGCTGATCTTTTTTTGGTTTCACCTACTCCTCCTGATTTTTCATCACCTCTTTGAGCTCTCTGTAAACTTAGTGGCGGTGGTGGCAGACGCTTTGATTCACCACTGAGTCACAGAGAACACAAAGGACGCACAGAGAAGCGAACCACCGAAGACCTACCCGCCACCGCAGGCGGTACTGACCTCCTGTCCCTCATCACTCATCACTCATCACCCTCTATTCTCTTCATCGAGTTGACGCAAACTGTCGAGGATCAGGTTTGTGTTGCTGGCTGCCTCGATGCGAATGGGAAATCCTTCCGCGGACTTTTGTAACTCAAAACTGCCGCTGGTGATCTCGACGATGCGCCGGAAACCCGCTTCCGCCTTTTCGCCGCCCGCTTCAGCGTCCACGATTCGTCCTTCGTTGAAAAACACCTGTCCGCTCTGGGTGTCGTTCTCGAGAGTGAGCGTTCCAGTTAGCTTGGCATTTTCAATTACCTGAATCGCGTCGAACACATTGATCGCCGACAGGTCACCCGCCAGGGTCGCGCCGCGCGTGCTCGTCGTTTGCTGCGCGGCGCCTGCTTGCGGTCCCAGGTCCGGACGGCGCGCCCGGCGAATTGCTTCCAAGCCGGTGGCGATGTTGATGCGCTTATCAAGTTGCTTCGCTTCCAGCAGGCGTTCGTAGGCGTTATCGAAATCGTCTCGTTCAACGTACAGACTGGCCAGCGCCAGGCATTGCCGCGCTGCTTCTTCAGTTTGCTTTTGCACAATGCAGACTTCGCGAATCCGCTCGCGCAACGGAATCGAGCGCGAGTTGCGTTCCAGCGCCGTGCGCAATCGCTTGAATGCTCGTTCGGGAGCTTTGTACTTCAGGAAAAGCTCGGCATCCAGCAAAGCAGTGTCGACTTCGCTGACATGCTCAGATGATGATGAAGAATGCTCGGTCATTAGAATCTACAGTTGCATTGCGTTTTCGTACCGCAGAATCAGGCGGGAGTTTATCACAGCACTCGTGCGTGTTTGCGAACCCCGCGAAAATGAATAACGCTGAAGGCGTTCGCCAATTCCAGCCCCAGGGCTTGCTTTGAAACCCCGGGAAAGGCATCCGAATATTTTTGCGGACGCAACCCTGAAAGGGTTGCGTCAATGTCCGCCGATTCGCATAGCCTTCACAACTCCTTCAGAGTTGCGAAAGAACAAATGTGACTTTCTAATCCCAGGGTTTCAAAGCAAACCCTGGGCTGACACTAGCCAACGCTTTCAGCGTTAAAACTATTGGACGCATCCGGGAATTCGATTTCTCGCAAAGCAGTGAATTGACAATGAGATTGCAACGAATCACAACTGCATTAGTATCATTTGCTCCTTCAACTACCGCTGGAGTGTGATAGATTCAGCGCGTTGCGGTCATCAGCCCCAGGCAGCGAGCCAGCAGGTCGCCTCGTATGAAACAGTCTGAAACCACTCGCCGTGTATTTCGGCGGCGCGCTGCTCAGTTGGAAGTTAAGATTCGTTTCAAACCGGCGGCGTCGTTCACAAAGACCGGCGACACCGAAAGGCTGGCGCTGATGGGCCGCACGCGCGACATCAGCGAAACGGGAATGGCGTTACTTGTCTCGGCCAGAAATATCGATCGCTACCTGACTCGAAAAGAGAATGGCTTTGACGTCGAACTCGGTTTGCCCGACGGCGTAGTGATATTGCAAGCCGCGCCGGTGTACTTCAAAAAAGCTGCCGCCGGCGGCGTGGCGACTTACCTGATCGGCTGTCGTTTCACCGACGTGCCGGACACGCACCTCAATCGGCTTAGCACCTTTCTTCGCTCCCTGCCGGTTAGATAAAGAGCCCCAAAAAGAAATTTTCAGAAGTCGAAGCGAATGCCGAGCCGGATTTGCCTGGGGCGGAGGGTGCGCGTGGTGACGAGGAATGAATCGAGGAAAGCCTGGCGCTGTTCGGCCGTGGCGGTCGGCGCAAAGGAATTAAAGTTGATGAACTCGCTGCCAAAACTGAAGACTGTTTTGTTCAGCACGTTATCGATTTCGATTACCGGCCGCAGGCGCAGCTTTTCGTTGATGCGAAATTCGCGCGTGATGTTCAGGTCGAAAAAGAACTGGCCCGGTCCCTGGCCGGCATTGCGCGGCAAGTTTCCGGTCTGGCCAATGGTCGGCAAGGCAAACTGAGTAAGAATCGCCGGGTCGATTGGATCGCCGGGCGCGCGCCAACGAAGCAGATTTACGTCGCCGGTGAAAATTGGCCGGTCATTTCCCACGTCATCGAGGTTGCGATCGTCACCGCCAACGGAAATGTTGAATGGCGCGCCTGAAGACAAACGCACGATAGGCACAAAGACCAGCTTGCCAAGCTTGCGCGGCGTTTCAAACGTTCCGGAAAAAACAAACCGATGCGTGCGGTCGAGCAGGCTGCGAGCGCGTTCCGCAAAGAAATTGCCGGGCGTCAGCGCGTCGGAAGTGTTCACAATGCCGTCGTCGGTCAAGTGAGAAAAAGTATAGGCAGCGCGGAAAGACAAACCAAATCCAGCCGTTCGTTTGAGACGCTTGCGCAGCTCAAATGTCAGCCCGTGGTAGAAACTGTTACCGGACGAGATGAGTTGTTCAATCTCTCCACGCGTTGGATCCGGCCGGAACCGTTGCAGTGCAGCCAGCGCAACCTCGACCTGCGTCGTTGCAGTAAAGCTGTTGAGATTAATCACCGAGATCGGCACGCCGAATTCGTTGACGCGAATAACCGCATTGGGGTTCGCGGGATCGAGTGGGCCAGGCACAAAGCGCACCAGCTCACCGGCAGTTGAAGCGTTGTAAAGCGGGCGCGCGCCGTTAGGGCCGCTGTGAAAGTTTGCGAAATCGCGCGACGTCAGGTAATCGGGAAAACTCTTGAAGCCCGCCGGCAAACGCGGCGCGTTCACATTGAATTCCCGCCACAGGTGCAATCCGCGATTGAAAGTGTAGTTTGATTCGAAGACAAACCCGTGGCCCAGATCTCTTTCGAAGCCAACGTTCGCCTGGTAGCTTTCAGGGATGCGCAATCCGGGATCGAGACGGCGCGAGAAGCCGGCGTTCAGAGTGCCGAATTGTTTCACCAGCGGTGAATCGGTCGTGAGTAACTGCGGGAACTTAAGGTTTTTGGCAATGAAGTCGTGGCGAAAAGCGGCGCTGCCCAACAGGCCGGTCGCTGGATCGATCAGATCGTTGGTATCGAAAAAGAGTTGTTGGGCGCCCAAAGTAAAATCGTCGATGGTGCGCAGCAGCGCGCGATTGTAAAAAGTCCCGGCCCCTAATCTGATCACTGTCTTGCCCGACTTAAATGGATCGTAAGCAAGCGACACGCGCGGTCCAAAGTTATTCAAGTCGCGAATGATCGTTTCTTCTTCCCAGCGCAAGCCATAACTGATTGTCAGGTTTGGCAGCAGCCGCCATTCGTCCTGAATAAAGAAACCGAGATAAGTGTTTTGTTGGCTCGATTCCGACTGAAAGTTTTGCCGAAAACGGCTGGGCGCGTTCGCCAAAAAATCCGCCGCGTTGGAAAAACTGAAGGTGCCCGAAATGTCTGAAAGATCGCTGAAGGTCGAATTGATGCGTTGCACGTCGGCGCCGAACTTGAGCGAGTGAGCGCCGAGCACGCAGGAAACGACATCCTGCGCCTGCACGCGCGACTCGCGGCGGTCAGTCGCGCCCGAAGTTGAAGAACCGGCGACGAGAGTGCCGGATCGTTGGTCCGGATCACTTGAAGGAAGTGGGTCATCGAGCGTAATCAGCACGACCGGGCTGCGTCCGCCGCTCGCTACGACCGCGGGCGTCAATCGCGAATACTGAACCCGTGTCTGATTAACGAGGGTCGGCGACAGGACCAGGTTGTCGGTGTAAGAGATCGCATCAGTTTTCCTGGTCTTGCCCAACAATGCTTCCGCCAGCCGATTGCCGCCGCCAAATTGGCGCAAGTTATTCAATCGTCCCAACTGATAAAGAATCGAGCCGTTGTGCACCTCCGAGAATCTATGATCGACACGCGTCGTGAAGCTGTGATTTTTGGACGGTGTCGAGACAGTTGAGACAAACGGCGCGATGCCGGCATTAAAACGCAGCGTGCCGATGGCAGCCGGATCGGTGACCGTCGGCGCCGGCAACGGAAAGAGCGGGTTCTGCTGGATCGGCACCAGCGTGTCGATCGTGGCTGAATCCAGAAACGTGTCGTATTCGTAGGCGCTGAAAAAGAAGGTGCGTGAACGTCCGTCGTAATGCGGCAGCCGCAGCGGACCGCTCAACGTGAAACCTGGGTTGTGCTCTGCAAACGGCAAGCGGCCAAGACCTCGCGATTTATTGTTCGAGGTGTTCGCATTAAAAATGTCGTTGCGGAAAAAGTAGAACAAACGCCCGCGATAACGATTTGAACCACCGCGCGTGCGGATGTTGATGCGACCGCCCGAAGCGCGGCCGTACTCGGCCGAGAACTGGTTCGTGATGATCTGCACTTCTTCAACCGCTTCGATTGAAGGTTGAAAGCGCTCGCGCGCCGCGCGATCGTCGTTGTTATCAAGCCCGTCAATCGTGATGTTGTTGGAATACGCCGGTCCTCCCGAAAGCGAGAAGCTGCCTGATTCTTCAGGAGTGTTTGCTGGATTTGTATTGCGATCCTCGGCAAGGTCGCGGGTGGAAAGCGCTTCTTCGGAAACGCCGGGCAAGGTGAAGATCAGATCGAGCGGGGAACGGCTGGCGACGGGAAGCGATTCAACTTCAAGCGTGGTTACGGTGCCGCCGACGACAGTGCGCGTCGTATCGACCGCCGGCGCGTCGGCTTCGGTTATGACCATGGCGCCAGCCTGGAGTTCCGGCGGCCGTAACGTGAAATCCAGTTGCACATTCTGGCCGGCTATAGTTTTCAGCTCCAACCGTTCCTCGGGAGCAAAATTAGTAAATGAAATTTTTAATTTCGGAAAA
>JBDTTW010000047.1:0-4774 GCA_039930405.1 bacterium | reverse complement strand
TTGTCGCTTGCCTTGCGGCCGTTATTCCGCACGGTGAAGAATTTGGCGCGGGTCCAGGAATCCAGAGCGAGCCCGTCGTAGCGGCCCAGAAGTTTTAGTACATTTTCAGCCGCGTATGGTCCCACGCCCTTAACGCCCTGCATCTCTTTTATCAAGTCGACAGTCGGCAACGGGCTGTGAAGCCATTGCTCAACGTCGAGACCCCCGGACGCAACTCGATCGGCAAGTTCCTTAAAATAAGGCGCCCGGTAACCGGCCCTTACTTCATTTGTGTAAAATTTCAGCGGCATCAGGGCCATCGCTTCGGGCGTCGGAAACGTGCGGCGGGCATCATTCGATTCGCGTCCCAGATTTTGGACCAGCCCGGTCACCATTTTTTCGGTCAACGCCCAGGAACAATTTGTGGTGCAGATCATCTTTACCAGGTCTTCAAAAACTGTCGGCGACCGCAGCATGCGGCCGGCGCCTTGAGTGGGAACCCAGGCGAACTCGTTCTCGAGTGCCATCAACCGGTAAAACCCTGCCATGTCGTCATCCAGGCGCAGCATATGGCGAACATCCGCAATCACCTGACCGGAAGCTTTTTTACTGAGACGGCGCGACGTGTTGATACGCAATTGCCGCTTGCGTGCGGTGATCGCAACTGTGACAGGCTTGTCATCCTTTAGATCCAACACGCGGTTTAGTGTCCAATGCTCTCGGTCTAATTCAAAGGGCAATAGTCCGTACCAGCCGTGGCTGATCGCCGTTCGCTTGAAACTGAAATCGCGCGGGGTAGAAATGAGTAGTTCCATTGTTAAAGTGACTGCCTGAGCAATTTTCTGGAATATAAACTTTCGGGAAGATTGTCTTTCAGAAACAGATTATGTTCACGAATGCAATCTATTCGCAAAGAGAGCGAACGTTTTGGAGTGGGATAAACTTTTGGTCTGTGCTAGCGGAAAGGCTCAGACTAAAGTCTATGCGACTCTCGGACAGGAATGTACCTCCTATCGTTTGTATGCTTCGACTGCGGTCAAGCTGAATCTTGACAGCGATAGATCGGAAGCCTAGACTGGCCTTACTTGAAAATAGAATATTGGAAGGCTGTACTCGCCCTCCCTAATACTCGGGAGTAAGTGAGAGCAGAGCCAAATTACGAGACTCTCTACAGTACTCCCGGCGAGCTTAAGACGCCGCTTCCGACGATAATTAAGACTGGAGCTTTCCGGTTTTTTCGCCCCACCGGGCCTACAATAACCCGCGTGGGGCGATGTCGTTTTGTACCTGAAATTTGAGATCTGGAATCTGAAATCTCGGTTACCTGGCGTAAACAGGATTCGATATTATCCACGGCTGTTGGCTGACCGCTCCCGGCAACTGCGGCAGATAAATCTCAACTCGATAACTTCCCTTTTCAGTCACCGCGTAGTCCTTCTCTTTGATCCCGGTCTCGTCGCTGAACGCCTGCCCATCCTTTAACAAAACGACCCGCGCACTAACCGGCACCCGCACCGACAAGGTCACGCCGTTGCCGGCTGCGATTTCATCACCTTGAAGCTTCTGCTCGGTCCCGTTTGTCGCGGTAAACCTGAAGCCGGTTGTGTCGCCGAAAAGATCGAACCCGATGAAGCAATGACCGGCCGAGAATTCCTGCAGCAAGTTGGTTGAGTTCAACGCCGCACCGGCTGGCATCAGGACGTGCATCCGCACCAAACGAAAGCTGCGCTCGTAAGGATCGGCCTGAAAGCCAATTAACGTCTTGCCGGAAGCGTCCTTCAGACTAAGTCCAACATTCGCGTGCGCATCGTTTCCAGCAGTTGCCACCAGCCGCTTGCCGCTCTGGCGAATCGCATCGTCCCAAAGATGTAGACCGTTGGCAGGTCGCGCATAGAAAGTGGCAAACAGCAGATCGGGATAACTGCGATAGGACCACAAACCATCGAACAACATGACGAGCGGATTTATCGCGCGCGCGTTTGTGTAGACGTTGTAAACCTCGACACCGTCGTAGCCCGGCGCGTTCCAACTCTTGAATTCCTCAGGATACGCGACCAGCGCCAATGCACCTCTCGCTTTGGCTCGCGCCAGCAGATCCGCAACCGACGAACCTTCAGTCGCCACGACGGTCTGGTCGCCCGGAAAGATCAGCAACCGCTCTTGCGCCGGCGCACTCACCTCATTGCCGTTAACAAACAGAACGCCGCTGTGAACGTCTTTCAAAGTCATCGCCGCGGTGTTGAAGTTCGCCGACGTGTGCTCAGTCATCACCACGAAGTCGAGTTGATTCTGTTTTGCGGCCGCGATGATCGCTTCGAAGGTGCCGGTGCTGTGGCCACCCAAAAAAGAATGAACGTGAACGACGCCTTTGTACTCGACAAACTTTTCGTCGGGCTTCGGTTGACGCTGCGAGTTGTTCTGTTGAATGGCGTTGCTTAGGCGGCCAAGGCGATAGCGGCGATAGGCGAAAGGGATCTGCGAGCAGATTAAGATAGCCAGCAGGACCAGAAAGAGTTTCTGCCAACGCTTCATAGGCACGAACTAACTTTCGAAATCGACCGAGGCGACTTGTTCGCTAATGGTCCTGCCGAACTCGGCAACCTTGATGTGTTCGGGATGAACTGTATAAGTATCGAGCCCGGCGCGGTCAACAAAAGTGGCTACCAAACCCGTGTCGTAGGAGCGCGGCAAGAGCAGTATGTCGAAACCTACGGCCAGGCTCTTCACTTCCGGAATCACTGCAGCCAGGCGTCGCAGCAACGCCACGTGCTCAGCGCGGACCTCCGCACCAACATCCGCGCGATATTTCCAAATGACGATATGAGTCAACATAGATGCTTACTTCCCTGCGGCATGAAAACCGAAAGAACCCACCCGCTAACGCAGGCGGTACCGACCTCACGTCACAACGGCAGGCTCATTCTGCCTCAGCAACCTTAACTGCTCGTTCAATAATTCCCAAACCTGACGGACATGCTTTTCGCTGGTGCGAATGTTGCCGATGGAAAGCCGCAAAGTGATTCTGTCATTCAACTTAGTATGCGAAAGCAAAGCTTTTCCGGTCGCATTTACGCCATGCATAATCGCTTCATTCAAAACGTCGAGCCGTGCTTCACGCGCGGCTGGTTCCACGCTCTCAAGCTTCGGACAAGCACGAAAACAGACTAAGGCAAAAGGCAGCGGCGCCATTAATTCCCAATCACCGCTTGCTTCAATCCATGAAGCAAACAGTTTCGCCAGCCGGCAATGTTCGCGTATGCGCGCCGCGAGTCCCTCGTGACCAAAGTAGCGAATGATCATCCACAACTTCAGCGCGCGAAAACGCCGGCCGAGTTGCACGCCATAATCTGACCCGCTGCGCACCTGGTCCTGTTCCGGCGTGCGCAAATATTCCGGCACCAACGAAAAAGCGCGCCGCAACAAATCCAGATGCCGGCAATAAAGAACTGACAAATCGAACGGCGTGAACAACCACTTGTGCGGATTAACGGCGATTGAATCCGCGCGCTCGCAACCGGCCAAGACGTGCCGCAGCTCAGGGACAACTGCCGCGGAACCTGCGTACGCTGCGTCGACGTGCAACCACATCGCATGCTTTTCGCCGATGGGGATTATTTCTGAAACGGGATCAATGCTCGAGGTGGAAGTTGTGCCAACCGTGGCAACGATGCAGAACGGAAAATAGCCGGCGCGCTTATCTTCCTCGATGGCCGCAGCCAAAGCCCGCACATCCATGCGAAACTCGCTGTCAGTTGGAATCTTTCGCAGGGCGCGCTGGCCCAGCCCCAGCGTGATGATGCCTTTGTCGATCGAAGAGTGCGCTTGTTCGGAAGCATAAACTCGCAACAGCGGCAGATCGCTGCGGCCGCTCATGCCCTCTTCGCGAATGCGCAGCTCGACACCTTCGCGCGCGGCCGCGATCGCGTGCATGCTCGAGACGGAAGCAGTGTCATAAATGATTCCCGTGAAGCCCGCGTCCAGTCCCATCATCTGCCGCAACCAATCGAGCGTTACTTCTTCCAGCTCAGTCGAAGCAGGCGAAGTTCGCCACAGCATCGCCTTATTATCAAAAGCCGCGCTCAGTAGTTCACCAAAGATCCCTGGCGCGGACGTCGAGGTGGCAAAGTAAGCAAAGAACGAGGGATGACTCCAATGCGTCAGTGCCGGGACGATCAGCCGGTCAACGTCGCGGAGGATCTGGTCCATTGGCTCGCCGGTTTGCGGCGGCGTTGCAGGCAACTGCGCTTTGAGATCGCCCGGCTCAATTTGTGCGAGCACCGGCAACTCCTCGATGCGCTCAAAGTAGCTGGCAATCCAGTCGATCAATTCGTGACCGTGCCGGCGAAACTCTTCTGCATTCATGTCGCCCAGCGGCGGCGAAAGTTTTGTTTGCGATTCACTCATCGGCGCGCAGTCTATGTTGCCGTAAACAAAATTCCAAGTCCGATGCTTAGCTTTGCCGCCCTTTGGAGTGCGGCAGCTTGACGCCGCTTTAGCGCCAGAAGGAGTCGAGTGACCTTTCGAGATCGCCAGGCTAACCAAAAGCGGCGTCAAGCCGTCGCACTCCAAATTAATTCACCCAGCCTACGCAAACTAACAGTTTGCTTTACCAAAGCTCTTAAAGTTGCGTCATGAACGCTCTCGAAGCTATTATGCAGGCTCGATTTAAGCTGACATTTAAAACTTTGCTCTACCGGCCGCGAAAGTTCGCAGCCGTGGTTCCCACTCCCGATGTCGGTCGCCAATAAAACTTTTGCTTGCGTGAGGACACTATGAAAAGAACTCTGTTATCGCT